>DUTL01000237.1 GCA_012842105.1 Candidatus Fermentithermobacillaceae bacterium
ACGCCCAAGAACCGGGTGCTTCTATTTCCTGTAACCATAGTACCCTTCCTGTCAAATTCATCAGCCTGTTTGTTGTTTTTCATCATGTTCGTGTTAATCATGTCTGCGCTTATCATGTCCTTGCCGGCTATGTTCTTCCCCATCATGCTCTTACCGCTCATGTCCTTCCCCATCGCTCCGTGCCAATCAAGTCCTTGCCAAACTCTTCTTCCTTCCCTCCAGTAGATCGCAAAAAGCCTCAAGCCGGGTTCTTAACCCTGCAACACCTGTTTGCTCGGAAATCATCAGCGACAGCACAGGAATATCCAGGTCATTGGATACCTTAACAAGAATGCTCTGTGCAATTATTTCAGGCATGCACGTGAACGGAAACAGGTGAAGCACGCCATCCATGCCCGATGCGCTTGCAAGAACTGCTTCACCTACAGATTCCTGGCCGTG
Source organism: Candidatus Fermentithermobacillaceae bacterium (assembly GCA_012842105.1). Lineage (GTDB taxonomy): Bacteria > Bacillota > Sulfobacillia > Fermentithermobacillales > Fermentithermobacillaceae > DTU015. The sequence goes on from DUTL01000237.1 coordinate 442, forward strand.
CCCGCCTACGTCCACCGGAAGATAGCTGCCGGCCGCCCTTATTACCCTGCGGTAATCCCAGAGCGCCCTGGGCGTCTTGAAAATGTGGCAATTCAGCCAGCCGGTAACGTCTAGTTTCCGGTATACTCTGACCCTCTGTTCAAAGGAGCCGAGCATTTTTTCTGCGTCTTTATTGACAAACGGTTCATTCACCACATAGATTTCCCCAACTATAGCTACTTTGAGCGTCTCTTCAGACGTAAAAGGGATCCTTTTCATATCACGGTTGTACCGGTCGAAAGACTTCTTTAACTGACTTAACTGTGAGGCTCTGTCCAAATCCTTCAAAAACACCCTGTGCCTCTTGTCGCCTGTGCCCCTTACTCGCTCCCTGGCCCTTACTTCCCTCAAGATATCCTGAGATCTGTCAACAAGAACTTGCTTCTGAAGAGTCAAGGCTAGAGCCCTGATGATCGTGGTAAGCGTGGGGGTTCCTACAATCTGCTTCCATTCGTCAAAGAACTTCCGGCCATGGCTCCTTAACGGAAACGGGGAATCGAAGGCAAGCACCTTCACGGGATAGCCGGCCCGGTGAAGAATCTTCTCCATGATCTGAGCATACCATCCCAACCTGCACTTGCCTTTTCCCTGAACCATGATTATCCGGGATACTCCTTCATCGATAAGGGCTCGCATCTGGCCCAGCAAAGTCACCATGGGGTAACAGATGAACTCAGGCGCCAACTCCTTTCCTGCATTCACCATGTCGTCAGACAGGGTTCCCGGAATCCTGACATCTACCCCAAACTCCCTCATAAGTGCAGACAACGATATATCAAGATGGCCCATGGTAACTATCCCTACAGGCGATTTCGAAGGCCCAAGGGAAGCCGGAGAAGGCTTGGGGGCCAATTCCTTTGAAATCTCACAGCCCCGGCTAACCTGCCTGGCCTTGCACGAATCAATAAACGCTTCCAGCCTGGTAATCAATCCCGCTTCGCCTGTATGTTCATCAACAGACAAATACAATACTGGAATTCCATATTTCTCTGCTTCCGGCATCATATAGTTCTCTATTATGGAAAGAGGGCCGCATGAAAATGCGGTCACCAGTATCAACCTGCCAACTTTCCGGTTTCGAATCAGATATAAACAAGCACCGAGAATATGGCCTTCAATGGTCCACATTTTTTCACCTTCGAAGATAGTTTGGAGATGCTCACGCGACTTGTCTCTGGAAACCATTTCCGGAAGGATGACCGGGCCGCAAGAAGATGCATATCTGGTAATTGTGTGCCCAAATGTATCGTTAAGCAGGTAAGCGTGGCCCATTATGGCTGTAGTGCCGTGGATGGAGGCATTCGAAATGGGCGCTTTGTCCCCGGAGGTTTTTCTGGGATCCAGTCCTCTGGGAGTGGGAGCTGAAACTCTGGAGCCTGAAGCAGCCATACCGGCAATCTGCTTGTTTCTCACAGGACCCTGGCCATATTCCAGGTTGAGATGAAAGCAATTTTCTTTAACCCCTGCTGAAGGCCTCCAATCATCCAGCAACCGGCGCACAGGCAGCCCAAACCGCTGCATATCTTGTTCCGCCTGCCTCCAAGCTATAAGCGCTTTTCGTAAAGCGTTGCGGATCCGGTTGTTACTGCCGGCTCCCATTTTTCTCCCTGCATGAATCCAGGTAGATTCCCAGGTGCCAGGGCTGTCCTTAATGTCAATCACAGGGCTTATCATTCTGGAATCAGGAAGTTCAAACCCGGCCTTGAGCATGGACGGCAGGCCCATCATCTTAGGGCAGCAATAATTGCCGGGTTCCAAAGAGACTATCGACGGAACAAACAGGGCATCGACTCCCCGGGCCAATAGATCAGCCGAATGTGAGAAAGCCGTCTTTACAGAGATACACGGCTCATCGGTTGGGCACAGCCTCAAGTTTTCCAGATCCTTTGCCGTTGAAACAGAAGTCTCGATGAAACTGACTCCTAATTCCCCCAAGAAAGTCCTGTATAAGGGAAAAAGATAATAGAAACTAAGAGCCCTTGGAATGCCTATCTGCATAAGTACTTCCCTGCCACCTTTGGTTTCTGGTTGGATAGCTTTGGAAGCATATCCCAAAATCTCTTAACGTAATATAACCAGTCAGGAGACAAAATACTCAGAAGGCTCCAAATCACAGTCCGCAGCCAAGTGCAGAAACTGTGGTTGCCGGTACAACTATGGTTGTTACTCGTATGTGTTTTTGTGTAAAGCCCTGTGCCGGTGTACGCTTGCACCGGCAACTGCTGCAGGAATGAGCAAACAGGCGCCCTACCTGTGCGCCTGCGCACGGTTCAACCCCGGATACGTCACGTTTTTACAC
>DUTL01000238.1 GCA_012842105.1 Candidatus Fermentithermobacillaceae bacterium
AGCGCCGATGGTACTAGGCTGGGGACGGCCTGGGAGAGTAGGTCACTGCCGGATAATATTTCAAAGCCTCACCAAACGGTGGGGCTTTTTGATCTGAAACATCGGGGACGGTCTTAAATGTGTCATTGAGTTTCTCATCCCAAGGTTACTGACGCTCCAACACTCTCCTGGCACGGCTTGCAATGCTTATACCATATGTAGTGAAAGACCCGGGAGAAGTTGAAGAAGTTTACTCCGGCAGTAGTTAGCCACTCGAAGTTGGGGAAATCGGAGACTGTCCTAGATGCTCTGCTAGAGTTTTCACGATGAAACATTTAGGACCGTCCCCAACGTTTCACCCAGTTTCATTCTATTCTGAGAGCTTCTATGGGCTCAAGGTTTGCAGCCCGGTTTGCAGGGAAGATTCCAAAACCGACACCAACGGCCACGGCTAACCCGATAGCTACTGCAGCCCCCTTCCAGGGAAACACCGCCGTAATTCCGATGAAACCTGCAATGCCTCTGGCCAGCACAGTGCCGCCGGCTATCCCCAACAGCCCTCCAATCATGCTAAGCACTACTGATTCAAGAAGAAACTGGCGGAGTATGTCCCGGTTTGTTGCGCCAACTGCTTTGCGGAGCCCTATTTCCCTGGTGCGCTCAACAACCGAGACCAGCATGATGTTCATGATGCCTATGCCTCCGACAAGAAGTGAGATAAACGCTATGCCCCCAAGCATCAATGTAAGGGTTCGGCTTACACTTTGAACAATCTCAAGCATTTGGGTTTGGTCAAAGATCCTGTAAGCACTGTCGTCCCGGAAGCGCCTGTACAGGCGGTGTTGCACCGACGCTGAGATCAAGTCCACTGAGTCTTTGTCCTGCCCCTTTACGTAAAATGTAGTAATCCCCCGTCTTCCCAGAAGCCTCTCGGCTGTTGTGACGGGAATAAGCACTTGATCATCTTCAGAACCGGCGATGCTGCCTCCCCGGGCCTCCAAGACCCCGATAACCAAAAACGTCTGGCCGTTTAGCTTGACTGCTTCTCCAACAGGATTGGACAAGCCGAAAAGTTCCAGCACTACATTTCGGCCAAGGAGGGCTACTTTCTGGCGCGTGTTGACGTCGATTGCTGAAAGAAAGCGCCCACTTTGAACATGAATGTCCCGAACTGCTGAATAGTGGCTGTTGACCCCAAGTATGCTGCAGTCGAAACGGCTTGTTCCATGTTTTACAATCCCTGACGATGTAAGTACCGGCGACACAGCTACTATGCCCGGAATGTCCTCCACAATATCATCTAACTCGTTTTGGGTGATAACCCTGTCCGCGCCACGGCCCCTTATTGAAACTGTTAGAAGGTATGTGCCCAAAGACTCGATTTCGCCGGTCACTTGTTTCTGGGTACCCTCGCCTACGGCGACCACTCCAATGACGGCAGCGACGCCAATAGTGACTCCGAGAATCGTGAGCGCCGAACGCAGCCTGTTAGCCAAAACAGCCCCCAACCCCATTTTCAAAGTAGTGAGGAAATCCATTACCACTACTCCCTTTCGTTTCTTCCGCCACTCCATGCCCTGTAAGCCGTTAAGTGAAAGAGCAGGCCGCCCTTAGGCTTGGTCCGCAGATGGACGGCCTATGACTGGCCAAGATGCCTGTCGCGACCGGCTTACGGGAAGCGAAACCTCAGGCCTTCTGCGCCAAACGGCCCTGAACTCTGCGAGAAGACCAGGACGGTATCTCCCTCTTTGAGCCCGCTCAGGATCTCCGCGTAATTGGAACTGATAAGGCCAACCTCCACATTCACGGGTTTAGCTTCAGAAAGGAGCTTTTGCGTGATTGACGGACTTAGATGAATCTCTGATTGAGTTTCGCCTTCGGGTAGGCCGGGCACAACCCATACTATGTAACCGCTATCCTTGGACTGGAGTGCTTCCACAGGAAGCAGGAGTGTATCGCTCTTTGAATCTGTGTAGATTACTACGTCGCACGACATTCCTGAGAGCAGCTCGTTCCCTGTTTCGGCCAGTACTTTTGCATCGAATGTCGCGATACCCGCCGTTGCCTTTCCCTCAAAACTGATACTTGAAACCGTGCCTGGGAATTGCTTTCCCGGAACTGCATCGGCTGTGATTGTGGCCGGTTGCCCGGGTTTGACTTTTCCCGCGTCAATTTCGTCTATTGGGAGCGTAACCTCCATGTTGCTAAGATCGCCAACCACGGCTATGACCGAGCCGGCCCCCACGGTAACTCCTTGCTGTACTCTCACATCGAGCACAGTGCCGTCTGCCGGCGCCCTTACAGTTTGTGATGCTAGTTCGTCTTCGAGTGACGCCAAATGGTTTTCAGCGCGCTTCACTCTAAGAGTCTGCGTTTCTATTTGCCTTTCAAGCGATTCGGCCTCCAGTTCCAGAAGCACCTGGCCAACTTCAACGCGGTCTCCTTCGGCAATAAACACATTGTTTACCCTGCCACTGGTTTTCGCACGTACTTCCTGTACCACATACAATAGTTCGTTGGACTTATCGCTTGACTTCATCACGCCATTGGCAGTGTCTATCTCTACAACCACGGGCATTCCGGGAATCAGGGCTCCCTGATTCTCTATTTCCACAGTCACCGGGTACAGCACTATTCCGCCTTCCCTTGCTTGCCCTGTTTGGCTTACGTGCCTAACGGTCCCTGGAACCTCACACAGGAGGTCGATGAAGAAAACACCGGCTTCTTGCCCTGCCGCAATATTCTGTGCTTGGCGCTTGTTGAAATAAGATTTCACTTCCATATGTGAGCCGGTGATGCTGCATATGTGTTCGTCCTCACGTATTGACTGGCCTTGCCTTGCAGACAGCCAGGTTATAGCACCTTCGCTTTCACTTTTCACGGTAAGCAAAGAGAGATTGTTCTCCAAATCGGAAAGCGCAGCCTCAGCTTGTTTCAGTTCAAGTGCAGCATCGTCAATGTTGAGAAGAAGGCTGCCGGTTTCCAACTGGGCAAGAACCTGGCCCTCTTCAACATGTTGTCCCGGTTCTACAAACACTCCGGTGAGTTCCCCTCCGGATCGTGTCGACAATTCCCAGCGCCGGCGTGGCTTAATTGTGCCGGTTCCGGTGACGGTTACTTCTATGGGCCCGCATGTAACTTTTGCCAGGCGGAATGTCTGGCTCTGAGCGGTTGACAATATACGCTTTCTAAAGGAAATTCCTCTCCAAAGTGCAATTCCCACGACAGCCAGAATCAGAAGAACCCAGAGTTTCCTCCGGCCTGAGAAGAACGCCCCGATTCTCTCTCCAAGGCTTGGTTTCTTGCTTCC
>DUTL01000239.1 GCA_012842105.1 Candidatus Fermentithermobacillaceae bacterium
CTAATGTGGCAGCAACCTAAAGCAAACCGGCGACTTCCGCTAAATTATGTTCAATCCCTTGAGAAGGATTACCAACACCAGCAAAGGAGTTACGAATTTCACTACTATATAGAACGCACGCGCAATGGCCTGGTTGTCCAAAGTGCCGTTGTTTGACAGCCCGGTTTTCACGTTATCCCACTTCCAACTCCATCCCACAAACAGGCACAAGAACAAGCCCCCCAGTGGCAGCAGTATATTGGATGTTAGAACATCCCACAAATCAAACATTGTACCTACTCCTGGAATCTGGAACCCTGCCAGCACACTGCCGGAAAGGGCAGCAGTTGAGCCTACCAACGCCAGGCCTACTAGGGTGAGTAGGGTAGCTTTCTGCCTTGTCCAGTTCAACGCGCCCTCCAGATAAGCAACGGGTACTTCAAACAGCGACAGCATTGCACCGGTTGCGGCTATGGCTGCCAGCACGAAGAAGAGCACCATGAACACCTGGCCGAAAGGCATTGAACTGAAAACTGCCGGTATTGTGATGAAGAGCAGGGAGGGGCCGGATTCCGGCTGGAACCCGAATGCAAAGACTGCAGGGAAGATGGCCAGGCCGGCCAGAAAGGAAACAAGAACGTCAGAGAGCATAACTCTTGCTGCAGTGCCAGGGATGTCTTGGTCGTTCAAGAAGTAGCTGCCGTATGTGGTCATAGTGCCCATGCCCACTGACAGTTTGAAGAAGGAGAGCCCCATGGCAGTAAGAAGAGTGGCACCTGTGACTTTGGAGAAGTCCGGTTTCAAAAGGAATTCAAGCCCTTGCACCGCGCCGGGCAGAGTTATGCTTCTAATGGATACAATAATCAGAATGGCGAAAAGCGCGGGCATAAGCCGTTTGGTCATGCGCTCAATGCCTTTTGATACACCGAGCATTATGATTGACGCGATGAACAGCAGCACGATCCACTGCCATACAAGTGATTGGGCCGGGCTTGAAACCAGCTCGGCAAAAGCTGCTTCAGTTACCGCAGGGTCAGTGGATAATATAGCGCCCTGAAAGGCCTTAAATATATAGGCAAATACCCAGGCTGCCACTTCCGTGTAGAAAGCCATAATTAGAAATGAAGACAGAATTCCCGCGGCGCCTACCAGCCACCAGGGTTTTCCCGGTGCCAGTTTTTTTAGGCTCGATACGGCGTCCCCCCTTGCTGTGCGGCCGATGACCAGTTCGGTAATCATAACCGGAAGGCCAACGACCAGCGTACAGAGCAAGTAGGTAATAATAAATGCTGCTCCTCCGTTGGCACCTGTCAGATACGGAAATTTCCAGATGTTGCCCAGGCCCACTGCTGAACCAAGGGTTGCAGCAATAACGCCGAGCCTCGTGGTGAAGGTGTCTCGTGATACTGTTGGTTCTTTTGGTATAGATCCTGCTTTTTCCGGTGTAGCCATGTTCGCCATGATTCTCCTTTCCTGAGTGCCTGCGCTGTCTATTGAAAAGACCCGTGGGCAGTTCCAGCATATCGCTACAAGGAACTTGCCGCACGGGTCTTTTCTACCCACGGTGTACTTTGCATTGAACCAGCA
>DUTL01000240.1 GCA_012842105.1 Candidatus Fermentithermobacillaceae bacterium
ACGTTTGCGCCTGCGCACGGCTCCATCCCGCACCTGTCACGTTTTAACACACTTCAGCCGTAACGTTTGCGCCCGCGCACGCTGCAGTGCGAAATCATGGAGCTTTCCGGCCAACTGCACGAGAACCATGCGAATTATGCAGCAAATCATCTTGCCGACAAAACATCATAGGCCCATTTTGCTGTTTTCCCGATTACGTCAATTCCTACACGGGTATCTTCTAAGTCTTGAGATAGGCATACGATGACGAAAGTCGCCTTGGGCCCGGTGATAATCCCTGCATCGTGGGTCACACCGCGCACCTCTCCGGTTTTGTGGGCGCAGACAGCCTCTTTAGGGAGGTATCGTGGCAGTTTTTCGTTGTATTGTTGCCTTTTCATGATGTCGAGCATTGAGTCACAATCGCCCGGGTTTTCCACGGTTCTTTCTGCAAGGCCTCTTATGAGCAGTGCCATATCCTTGGCGGTTATTTTGTTCCAGGGGCCTCTGGGTTTAGGCCTCATGAGATGGGCTTCCAGCCTGCTTCCGGTACATCCTTTGCCCTCCATGTATTGGTTTACCGTTTCCCTACCGACAGCGTCCATAACCAGATTGGTCGCAGTGTTGTCGCTAACCACTATCATCAGGTTAATTGCATCAAGCAGGGTTATCTGTAAGCCTGTGTGGAACTCCTTGAGAACCCCTGAGCCGCCCACTTTGTCTTGCTTCCTCAGGATGATTGTGTCGTCGAGGCGGAGGCTCCCTGCCCTGGCTTGGTGAAAAGCGGCCATCATAATTGGAACCTTAATGACGGAGGCTGCAGTGAAAGGGGCTTCATCGTCCAGGCGAATGCTGTCTTTCCCGTCCAAGGCATCTATTACTATGCCCCATTGCCCGCCTGCCTCCTCGACAATTTCAGTCAGCTGGTTTCTACACTCGGCGAAAACACCGGTGGCGTCAAATTCATTTACCATCGTCAGTGGCCTCCATTCTGAAATATGAGATTGCAAACCTTGCCGGCTTACCCGCTGCCCTATCAGCCGGATTTGTTCCTTCACGCACTTCTTGTCTCTGCACGGCAATTCCTGCTGTCAGAGCATGATCTAGTGCTATGGCGGAGCCGATTTCCCAGACCGGTCAGAGTGGTAGGGCTTGGCTATGAAGACAGGCTCATCGGAATTCCCACGGATGGATGAGGAAAAGAGCTGCATTATCTGCTAGGGTAGCACTAATCTTGAGTGAAGAGTTTGACGTTAACAAGAGAGGTTCTAACCTCTTTGGCGCAGAATATTGATTTTGGATTCGCCCGGTCCTTAAATCGATCGTGTCAGGATAATCGCGTCGCGGCCATGAGAACAGCTTAAGTAAAATGCCCTAAGACAACTTGGGGCTAATCAAGGCATACAAGGAGGATTTGGTATGCGTGAGAATCAAAAACAGTTTTCCACGGAACAAAAGATTGCTGATTTTGAGCGTTTATTCCAGGTCGTCGAAGACAGCCACCCGCTTGTTGGCCTGAAAGCAAGGGTTGAAGGGTACGACTGGGTGGCTCATGAAGACGAGCTTAGAGCCATGGTGCATGAGGCCAAGGACAACGCAGAGTTTGCCAGGGCGATACACTTGCGGCAGTCCGGTTGTTCAGCAGGAGCGGGCGCTCACCTTACCTCTCCGAGTGTGGCAGGCCGTTACATGATCATTCTTGTTACGCAGGCGTCGCCACTTATCTCATCTTCTGATTGCACCTCAAAACTCTCAGATAACAGATCCTAATATTTAATTATTGCATTGATATCATTAAATGTGGTATTAATATAATTGAATATTGTAACAGTATCGGTAGGCGCTTCAACAGTGGCAAGTTCTAACCAATTGCAGATTGCTCCATGCTATGCTGGCACCGAAAGCACCGAACACGACTAACACGAGGCGAGAAATCGAGAGGGGAGGGGCCTTAGTGAGCGCGGAGGGATTGGAAGAACCCCATAACTTCGGACGTATCATACGGGCTTACCGCGAACTCCTGGGTATTCTTTCAGCACAAGCTCTGGCGATGGTAGTTTCGGTATTCGTGGTAGCTATCGCCTTGGGAGGCATGCAGCTGCTGAGTTTGTTCGTGAACAGGCATTTGCTTGATGATGGAATCGCTCTGGCCCAGGGGCTCATTACATACCGCGAATACCTGCCATATCTCATCCTTTTTGTGCTGCTTACCATAATGCCTGGCCTCTTAAGGGATGTATATGTGTTCGGCTTTGTTCAGCCCCGGTCACTATTGATCTTGCGCACGGCATTCAAGGGCCGTATGCTCGAAAAACTGAGCCGGATGAAATACGAGCATCTCGAAAGTGAGTCTTCAATGGAGATCATCGACAAAGCTTATCGCAGGGCTGAGAACTCTGCACGCCACCTGTTTCCCATGTATGTGATGAACCTTCAGGGGTTTATATACGGGTTGGGAATCTTGGCATATGTGGGGTCAATCAAGTGGTGGCTTGTGCCGTGCATAGTTGTTCCGACCATAGGTGAGGTGTGGTATAGCGCGAAATACACCAAGAACATATACGACGAGCTTGAGGGATACTGGGCAAGGGAGCGGGCATACGGGACTTTGGGCAGTTACCTCCGGTCGCGGAGTCACTTCAATGAGGCCAAGCTCTTTGGCGCGTCCGACTATTTGATAGGCACTTACGGGTCACGCCTTAATGCCCGCAATCGGGAGTACGAGAAGTTCTACTTCAAACACCTGAGGACTCATTTCGCCGGTGAGAACATTACCAAGGCAGCCAAACTGATAAACACTTTGCTCGTGCTGTTCTTGTACCTGTCCCGGCAAATTACGGTAGGTGCGTTTGTGGCGTTGTCATCTAACATGCTTACCAGCGTGTTCGAAAGCCTTCTCGGAGTTGCATTTGTGATAAGGTTCAGCCATTACCACATCAATTTCTTTGACTATTACAGGAAGTACTTGAATCTCTCAGAAGAGGCCGATTGCGGCTGTGATGATGAACCTGAGACTTGCGACATCGAGTTTCGGGATGTTTGGTTCCGGTACCCGGGTACTCAACGTGATATCTTGAAGGGCATATCATTCCACGTGAAGGACGGCGAGAAACTGTCCCTGGTCGGGGAGAACGGGCAGGGCAAATCCACTATAGTCAAGCTCCTGCTAGGGCTTTTCGAGCCGGATCGCGGGGAGATTGTTTTGGGAGGGCGGCCGCTTTCGTCTTACTCCCGTAAGACACGTACCCGCGTGTTTGGCCCGGTGTTCCAGGATTTCGTGAAGTACTCCATTTCTCTAAGAGAGAATATTGGAATCGGTTATCTTGAGCATATGTATGATACGGAAACGCTGGAAGCTGCAGCTCGCGAAGGCAGAGTGGATGAATTTGCTTATGACCTTCCGCAAGGGTACGACACCATCCTAGGACGCGATTTTGAGGGAGGTGTCGACCTGTCGGGAGGACAGTGGCAGCGTGTAGCTATTGCCAGGGCATTTATGGGGAATAAGCCTATCTTGCTTCTTGATGAGCCCACCAGCCAGCTCGATCCGATAGCAGAAAGCCAGCTGTATCGGGAATTTGCCGAGATGGCCGAGGGCAAGACAGCCATTTTTATCACCCACCGCCTGGCCTCGACGATGATTACAGACAGGATACTGGTCATACAGGATGGGGTGGTTACCCAGGAAGGCACTCATAGACAGCTCATGGAAGAAGGCGGGTTGTATGCGAATATGTTCAACGCCCAGAAGCAATGGTATGTGAAGTGTTCGCGGAACGGTTCTGGAAACAAATTGCACGTTTTAGCAGGCGGCTCTCGGGAAAACCTTGAGGTAGCGCAGCACGATCCAGGAACGGGTTATGAGAAAATCGGTCCCAATGAACCGGAAGCACGCTCGGGAAGTGGAGGTGAGCTGGCTGAGCAAAGCACCTTCAGCTGACGCGGGTTCGGTTTCAAGCGGCCGGTCAAGGGCGACGGGCATCACAGATAACACAACACCTGTCGAGGATGAGATCTTGAAGGAAAACGAAGGCACGTTGCAGCATCTGGCCAGGCTTTTTGTCTATGTGGTGAGCTCTGCGAAATCTATTTGCGCAATCTACATCTCCCTCACTGTCGGCCTAAGCTTGCTGCGCCCTGTCATGGCATACCTGTGGGGGAAGTACATTGATGCAGCATCTACACATCCACCTGGCGCCAGGTGGATGCCACTCATATGGCTTATCGTTGCGTATTACGTGGCCAGCTTCTTGTCTCATCTCATCGAACGTTACACAGTTCCAGGCAGGGAGACGATCGAAGGGCTTGACCTGGTGCAGATGAACCGCTTCCAGGAGTTGTTTTACTCCCGGCTGTACCAAAAGATAGCTTCGCTTCGTCCTGAGTTCATGGAAGTGCCGAGAATAAACGACCTGATAGACCGCGTGTTCATATTTACCGGTGAGGACAATTCGGGTGACCTTAACCGCCAGGTGATGATAGGCGGTTATATGATTATTGCCAAAGCTGTGAGTGTGGTCAGCATAGCAGTGCTGTTATGGGCGTCTCATCCAGCTTTGACTATTATTGTACTCGTAGCGCCCATTCCGACTTTGTACACCACGTATGTTGATAACAAGCTCAGGTTCCGGCTGGTCAAGGATAATTCCAAACTCCGGCGCGAGTTCGGGTACTATGAGCGCCTGATGCTAGGACCTGCTGCCAAAGAGATCAAGTCGCTTCGCCTGCATGGATTCTTTTTTGAAAAGTGGAAACGCCTCAGCGACGAGCATGCCAGACGAGAAAAACAAACACAGATCCGCAGCGTGCTTCTCCGCATGGCATCAAACACTGTTTCGGCGTTTGCGCTGGCAGGTGCGAACGTTCTCGCCATCGTGCTCATGACCCGGGGCCTCATCAGCATCGGCGAGCTGGGGAGCGTCATGCTCCTGGTGCAGACCCTTATTTCAGATACATCGACCCTGTTTTCATCAGCAGCTTCCTTCGTATCGAAGAAGAACGAGGCAGGGGTGTTTTTCAGCCTTATCGATCTTTCGGAGGAACTTGACGGCGGAAAGCCCATAACGAGTATTCACACGGTTGAGGCGAAGAATGTGAGATACCGGTACCCTCTCACCGGAAAGTATGTGCTTAGCGGCATAGACCTCGCTATACGGCGAGGAGAGAAAGTCGCGTTGGTGGGTGAGAACGGTGCCGGTAAGACCACGTTTGTCAAGCTCGTGAGTGGCATGCTTTACCCTTCAGATGGCATGCTCCTGGTAAACGGTATCCCTGTAGAGGAGATCATACCTGCTTCGAGATACGGGGCCATGTCGGCAGTGTGCCAAGATCCTGCCAGATACAACACATTCACAGTATCAGATAACGTGTACATCGGCGATACCACCCGGGCACGTGACGAGGCGGAAATCGAGGCTGCGCTCGTGTCTGCCGGCTTCGATGGGGTTCCCGGTAGTGCTTTGTTAGGCAAGGATCTTGGAGGCACGGATCTCTCTGGCGGGCAATGGCAGAAACTTGCCATTGCGCGGGGCTGGTACAGGAACCGGGACTTCATCATCCTTGACGAGCCTACATCGAACCTGGACCCTTTGGCAGAGTCTGACATCTTCCGGCGATACCTTGAGATGTCCCGGGATCGCACGGTGATCATGGTGACCCATCGCATTAGCATTGCTTCTTTGTGTGATCGGGTTGTAGTGTTCAAAGACGGCAGAATCGTGGAAGACGGGACCCATGATTCCCTCATGAAGCTGAACGGTGAGTACGCTCGTCTCCACGCTGAACAGTCTCAGTGGTATGAGCGGTGATTGAAGCGATATTACAAAACGATATTACAAAGAGTAATAGGAAACGATGTTTGTTATATGACAGGAGCGGGAATAGGGGGGAATAGGGGGAGTTAGGGCCCGGGAAAGCAGCCCGGCGCTCTGAACCCTGATGGAATACCCGGGCCTTTGAGGCTCCAACAACTGCTGTGCAGGAAAGTAGCCTGGCCTATTCAAGCCGAAACCTCTTAGAATGTCGAGCCTAATGGATAACCGCACTTCAAAAAACCGTGCTCCCTTTTCCGGGGTTGAGAGGAAAAACCATTATTGCCAGCGAATAAACAGTTCAAGTTCCTCGTACGTAGTAGCATTAGTATTCTGAAGTTCCCTGGTAGTATGGCGATAAATACGGCCCTACAGGATTTGCTCTGAGCGATAACTTACTCCTGCTCGCGAGAAAGTGGAGCTCATTTCCACGAAGTAGGATCATATGGAATGCAGACAAGGACCACGTAAGGTTCAAGAACGCCTGGCAAACTCGGTTCCACAAACACAGAATCATGTTGATGGGGGAGATGCAGATTGCTACGGAGAACTTACAGGTTCGTGTTGTTGTTGGCTTTGATGATTGTCTCGGCCGCTTTGATCCAAACTATGTTTCCGGGAAAAGCTACTGCATCAGCTGAATTCGAAACAGTAATGATTGGTGATACCAAGATACTGATTCGTGAGTCAGACGAATATAGCGGTGAAGCGTCAGTATTTGCAGTTATGTTGGCGGGCCAAGGCCATCAAGAGCCAGACGAGACCCACTGTGCTCATGTGGCTGAGCATATGGCCTTCCGAAACCCTACCTTGGATGGAGTTGCCCTCGGTGGTTGGGTGAGTGGGTTAGGCACCGGTGGAGGAATTCAGATGATGTACAACGGATGGACAGGGCCTGATCACACCCAGTTTGAGATGACGATTCCAGGTGAACATCTTCCGGAGGCTTTGACGCGCCTGGTTGCAGGCTTATTTCCGGACGCTATCGATGCTGCAGCGTATAGTGCCGAGATAAAGACTCGTCTAGTACCGGAGTTGAGGCATATGACAACAGATCCGCTTTCGGCACCTCTGAATGCGTTCAACGTTCAGTTCTACCGGTCGACGGTCTACAGCGAGCCGAGATTCGACGTTTGGGTGGGCCAGGTGAAACCCGACAACGTATTGACGTACATGAAGCGAGAGTATTCTTCAAGCCGGCTTATCATTACCTTAGTAGGCGATTTCGACAAAGAAGCGGCGCTTAATGCCATATCCGATGCTGTCAATGAAGTTCCGTCGGAACCGGGCCCTGTTGTCCCGGAAGTACGTCTAGACCCTCCTCCAATTACTTCGTTTAAATGTGAGAAGAGAAAGAACGCTATGTGCATGCTGGGGGTCGGAGTTGACTCAATTGATGACGAGGATCTACCTTTTGTCTCTACCATTTTGAGGATTGCGTTAGTGAGGTTACGGTCTCAACCTCTTGACGGGTTCAGCGTTTCAGAATCAATGTTGGGTTTCATTCAAACTGCTGCTAGTCAAGGATTAATGATTAGCTATGAAGCGACCCGGAAAATCGGACAGAGCGAGATTCAAGCGCAAGCAGAAGTGCTTTCCCCGGCTGCCAAAGCTGTCTTCAGCAGTTTAGCTAATGAAGGGCCCGCCCACGAGGAAGTGGCGGAACTGTTAGCTTGGTCATCGGAAGAGGGCGCTGAACCTGAGATGCCGGGCCGTGTGCCACGAACACTGTTCGAGGCATGGTGGAGGGGGATTCGTGAGATACCGGGACAAGAAGTGCACTTCATTCAAGTCCCAACGGAAGGCATGTCAGAAGAAGAGCTTACAGCCGTTCTCATGGATACGGCGTCCAGGTATGAGGGAAGGCTGCAATTTATGGCAATGACTGTTGAGCCTGGAAGCGTGTTTAGCCCTCTCTTGGCTATTGGGGGCGCATTGGCCGTTCTGGCGGTCGCCGGGTTCTTAGTGTGGCGCAGAAGGGGAGCCAGGGCCCGGGAGGTTTGACCCGGATGTCTGCCGGCTGTATCGCCCGGCCGAGGTTTTAGGCCGGGCAAGGGAGCCTGAGGATTGGCATGAAACGGCAAAGTTATCTTACAAGTCGCCGCATGAATTGAATGTAGTGGAAGATACGGCAAAGGCAAAAGGGCTTCTAGTTAGCAGGGCCATCTACATCACCTTCTTAGGAAATGTAATCGAGTGCTTTGTTTATCTTGGAAGTGTCGCATAGGTTGAAAGAGAAACGAAAGAGGTGGTAAACGATGAGGCGCTGGAAATGGCATGAAGTATGGGGGCCGTTAGTGGGAATCACAATATTTTCAGCTTCTGCTGTGTCAAGCTGGCTTAGGCGTGATTGGATATTGATCCCGGGTTTCGCAGTGGGTGCTTGCGCCTTCTTGTTCGAATTCCTATACCATCGCGCTGAACAACGCGAGCTAAAAAGAGCTTTGCGAGCGGCGCAAGTCTTGGCTGTGGTGGGGTGGATAGGATGGTTCTTCTTGGTTGCGCTCAAGCCATAGTGTAGCCTAGGCCATAGTGCAACTGCATTCGGCTGCAGCATGTCAATTTGCCCTTCGCCGTTTCCATCGAAATGGACCGTAGCAGCTTGGTGGTAGTCGCATCTTCGCATTTTGGAATTGCTGAGGCGCGTGCTTGCCGCTCAGGAGGCCTGTATTGCTAGTTCGTGTGTGTGGCGCCTGAAGATTGCCTTTCTTGGCTGATGGATTTTCTTTTTTGAAGATTAACGTCCTTTTCAATCTCTATCTTTAAGCCTTCTTCTTGGAACTCCGCTTGTTGATGTTCATTTGAGGATAAAGGGCCCTGCAACACATAGAAAAGTTCCGAAATTCGGTAGCCTCACTAATTCCGGAGTGCTCCGACACTCTGTGACGGAGTCGTCCCTGTACAATGAATGTAAAGAACCTCAACAAAGGACGTTAAACCTAAACAAACAGAGAGTCCAGCAGGACTCGGTGCCGGGAGGTGAGAATCTTGAAGCAATTGATAGAAGAAATTCTGGAAAATGGGAGCCTTGAGGCTTTTGAAGGTGACGAACTGCAGTTACCTTTCCTTTTAACCGGTATTGTGCTCGTGAGGAAGGGAGCGTTTTGCGCCGGAGCCAGGATGCTTGGTTCTGTTCACACCTGGGGGAAATCTGAAATCAGTTTGCTCCGGAACACAGTTGCGCCTACCAAGCTTCTCAATGTGGTGGCCGAGGATCTTCACGGAAGTTTCGGCAAATCGAAGAGCCACGGCCCGGCCGGATTGGCTTGGGGCGCTATTCTGGGAGATTTGGTGGGCGGCGTAGAAACGTTTTACGAAGAGGCCCCGGAATTCATAACCAGAGTGGTAGGGCTTGGCTATGAAAACAGGCTCGATGGAATAGACAGCCTTGTGCCCGGCCAACCGGTGAGCCTTGTCTGGGAGCCGCTAAACTCTTATGACTCCAAGGCAATCAGGGTGTTGAGTTCAAATGGGGAAGACCTTGGTTATCTAAGGAAGAATATTGCCCATAGCCTTGTACCGAGAATCAAGAAAGGTGCAGCATTGTCTGCTAGGGTAGCGGTTATTTTGGGTGAGGAATTTGATGTAAACAGCAGGTTGAATATAGAAGTGAAAGTATGGACTAATATTCACGCCCGAGACTTGGCCGTGGCGAAAGAGACGGAAATGACAGAACCAAGCGAATGAACCGGCCTGGCAGATTCCATGGATGATTCTGCGCGTTCTTGGGCTATTCTTGGGCTATTCTTGGGCTATTCTTGTGGTTCGGCATTTCAAATTTAGAATACAGATTGAAGGGATATTCAGGTAGAAGAGCATATCCTATCATACAAAGACGAGATGCTGCCCCCTCTATGCGGGCATACATCCCTGTTTGAAAAACATTCATAATCGCATATTCCACACGGTGAGATTTGCAGTTGTGAAAAGCCTACTGTGAATATATCCTTAAGCAGCTTGTTCACTAGTTTCATGATGTTTTCGCAATTGCCGTCCTGCCGGCCGCTGACGTTTACTGCCAGTGCTTTAAATATATTCATCCATACCCCATCAACTTTGAACTACCTTACGCTCACTTTACGGTTCTATGGCAACGTCCAAGAAGAAATGACTCGAGTGAGCCTACCAGAGGCTTCCGGTATGCGGTATTGATGACAACGGTTCCCGGCAAGTACCGGAGTGGCTCTGCAGCCGAGCCAGTGCAATGCCAAGAACCGCACAAACCCACCGGAGCGGCTCTGCAGCTGAGCCAGTGCAATGCCAGGAACCGCGTAAATCCACCGGAGCGGCTCTGCAGCCGAGCTAGTGCGATGTCAGCAACGGCGCAAACCCACCGGAGTGGCTCTGCAGCCGAGCCAGTGCAATGCCAGGAACCGCGCAAACCCACCGGAGCGGCTCTGCAGCCGAGCCAGTGCGATGTCAGCAACGGCGCAAACCCACCGGAGTGGCTCTGCAGC
>DUTL01000241.1 GCA_012842105.1 Candidatus Fermentithermobacillaceae bacterium
AAGTATCAGCACCTCAGGGTCGTGGAGCCTACCAGCGGGCTGGATCCTCTGATGCAAAGGCGCTTTATTGAACTCATACTTGAAGAGAGACAGCGAGGCAAAGCGATATTGAGTTCAATAAAGCGCCTTTGCATCAGAGGATCCAGCCCGCTGGTAGGCTCATCAAGTATCAGCACCTCAGGGTCGTGCATGAATGCACCTACTATCGCAAGCTTCTGCTTCATGCCCTTGGACATTTTGTGAATTGGCCGGTCGCTTTCCAGCTCAAAGCGTTCTATCAGTTTATCCTTCGGTTTGGTGTTCTTGGTACCGCGCATGTCTGCCATAAATTCCAGAAACTGCTGTCCGGTCATGTCGTCAAAGAAAGCAATCTCACCTGGGATGTAGCCCAGTGATTCCTGTATCTTAGCGGATTGAGTCCTGCAATCAAGCCCACTAATAGTGCAGTGGCCTTCGGTGGGATTTGTGAACCCAAGCAGAACCCGGATGGTCGTAGTTTTACCGGCACCGTTAGGGCCCAGGAAACCAAACACTTCGCCTTCAGTCACTTTGAGATTGACGTTGAATACACCTTTGCCGTTAGAATACACCTTGCTAAGATTGTGGGTAGCAATCATTTTCTTCTCCCCTTATAGCGCTGACGATTTTAGGCTACCTTGTAGGAGCCATAGCTACGCCGTGGTGATTTCCCAGGCACCTCTCTGCCTTCGTTGCGCCAGTCCCTGTTTATTAACAGCACGAGCCAGCTCAAAAGCAGTGCTTATGAAACTCAATCTAAGGTCATTATAATCTAAATTGCCAGCAACCCTGAGTTACTACAGGATGCAATATGTGTTATCATTTGATAGCACCAAGGGGAAGGGGAGTGACGCGCTGCAAGCAACCAAAAAGGATGTAAGCAAATTCCTTTTGGATTTGAAAATAGTCTTGCAGTCAGGCAAAAACTACACTCTAATACCACGGCAGAAGAATCTCCAGGATTTGGCGTCGATCGGATGCTACCGCAAGAAATACCAAGAATCTTAAGGACTCTGAAGGTAACTGATTACTGTGAGGGCCCTCTTGTAGATTCCGTGAATTTCGTTTGTGGGTATTCGGCCCTGTATACGCAGGGACTACGCTATACATAAAGATATGCATTCATGAACAAAGGGTTCTTTGCATGTGAATACATATGCCTGAGTGGGAACTTTGCTATCCTTTTTCAAGAAAGATGGAGGTGTATCTAGATGAAAACAGTGTTTTGCCCAGACTGTCTTGCCGATCGAAAGGTTAGATATATCAGGAAGTCAGAGACATTCATAGTTCGTGATGAGGCTATGGAAATTGAGTCGAATGTGGCGAAATGCAATACATGCGGTAATGAAGTATTTGATATGGAGGCCGACGCAAGCAATCTTCGGGCCGCATATGACAAATACCGTGTCCGTCATGGGCTTTTGACTTCAAAACAAATTGAGGCTATAAGAAAGAAGTACGGTCTTTCCTTACCAACGAAGAACTTACCGGGCAATTTCACGCTGAACCGCTATGGCAGTTACGGGCAACCGGTAGGCTGCTTCCATATACTGAGGCTGGCTCTGCTCATCTGATTCGCAGCCTTGGGGAGGAATGATTTATGAGCCTCATCCTCCACTTCTCGTTCCAAAAAAGGGACCGTAGAATACTACTCTTTTTCTTGTCTTCTCCTTTGAAGTACTCTGGATAGTGTCAGGCCTGCAGTCATTATTACAAAAGTTGTTGTTTCCATCTCGTGAGAAAATGCGCGTAAAGCTCTTTTCATGACTACCATTGTAAAAAGAATAATTGCAAAATCCCCGAGATAAGGCAGTATTTTGCGCACCATAATCGCCCCTCGGTTATTATAATCCAAAACCATCCTGAATTCACATTAACGATCCAAAGACAGACACAAATAGCGGCACATGGTAGTAGGTTGGCCCAATTCTTGCACCGGCAACCAGACACCTGGCCCTGTTACCCGGTCTGAGTTAGCTCTTCTACTCTCCGGCCTTCTGCACAAACAACAAGAATCCAACATGATGCACAACGGGTTCCTGGGTGTTTGGTTCCACTTCGCCCCATATGCTGTTTATTACCACTTTGATTCGTAGATTGGCGCTGCCGGCTTCAAACACCATGTCCTCGGGTAGAAATTCAATGCTGTCTTGAGTTTCGTATCTAGGTCGAATACTGCCTATGAGTTCGGCAAAGGATTTCTCCCATTCCAGGTTGCCGTCCAGGCTTATCGCAATGCGCCGGCTTTCCCAATCATAGGTTGTGAGAACGTCGCCCTGAGAGAGGGAAATTGCGCCTTTTTCGTAAAGGGGCCTTGTGTAGTCAAACAAGTACCGGTATTCGCTTATATCCGCAGACCAATTTGCTGCTTCATAGTGAAGTGTTTGGACAGGCCTTGGGAAACCAATGTCTACGTAGCCAAACCCAAACATCTTTTCAAACTGTGCTAGTGTAAAGCCTGGTGGCAGGAGTCTTACGTCTGACAGGTCATGATAACGGTCAAAATACCGAAGAATAGCTGCTATTTCCCGGCGGTCTGATGGGGCAACCTGAGATGACGGCACTACGGAACCGTCCTTTATCATGTTGTATTGAACACACAGCCCCTCAAGCCTCTGGTTCTGGCTCCATTTGGACACGGCAAAACTGCTCCACGGGCCGGTAACCGAGAGCACAGCCACTATTGCCAATGAAACAGGCAGGACAATACTTTTCTTTGCTCTGGATAGGTTCAGGTATAGCATTGTTCCAAGGAGCCACAGGCCGAGAAGTAAAACGTAGTACCGGTTTTCCGTAATCCCAAAAGACTTGATTCTGATTCCTATGGAGGCAAACATCATAGCAAGAAGCGGAAGTACGGTTTTGGGGAAGTACTTGGAGAACGTGTCTGCCCATTTGTTGGACGAGGCCAGCGGCCAGACGAAATAGAGTATTGCGGTGGTTGCTATTGAGTACCACAGGACCAAGTGGGATACCAGCCCGACGGGCCATTGCCGGGTTATCAGTATTTTGGCGAAGTACAGGTAAAGGATGAAAGTATATACAGCCAGGAGGGGCGTGACTACATACACTATGAGGTTATTGAGTATTTTCGGGTAGTCATCACTTTGAATAGTGGCATTGGGCTCAGGTATTCCGGCCATGAACAGGAACGGAGCCACAACTCCAACCATAACCAGCCAGGTCTGAAGGTAGATCTGGTAGGACACATCCAGGGAAAAGAGGTACGTGGCTGTGAATGTGATGGCTGCGAGTCCGGCAAACATGACTACGGCGAACAAGACAGATATCACTGCTTGGGTGAACAGCCTGACTACATACATCTCCAGGCCGTTGTTTTTTCGGATATGGGGTATTATGAAAAACAGCAGAAAGAGAAATACGCATACACCTGCATGCCTGCTGACAGAAACGAATGTGAGCCCCTTCAGCATGGCATAGGTGCCCCAGGCGACTACGCCCGCGGCTATCAAAGCGATCAGATTAGCTACAAGAGCTGAGCCTGAGTATACCCGTGCCTGTTCACCGCGGCCGGGTTGTTGCCCGGTAAGCTGTTGCCCGCTGGAGTTCGCTTTGCTAAGCCCCTGCTTTCTTAGCCGCAGGCTCCAAGATTCCCAGAACAGTACCCCGCACCATGACGTGAGCACTCCTGCTAAGAGAGCCAGGGAAAGCTTGCTCAACATTTCCGTTGGGCGTGGGTACGGCCCTGTTGTATTCATAATCAAAGTGGCCGTAAGCGCTATTGTGAATCCAACAGATACCCAAAACCGCCTGAAGGTAGGGCCTGCAGAAGCCAGCATCGTTTCGATTAGGCTTTTCAGCTTCGTCCTCATAGAAGTCTCTCCTCTGACTCAGATTGTCTGTGCTCTCTATGTAGCCGTAACTACAAGCAACGAGATGGTATACCGTTAAGATGATCTTCCACTAAATGAATGTGATATGAACACCGGGCACCAACTTGATGCGCCAAATTGGCGTCACCATATTGGTATTGCACAACTGCTTGGCTTATCCGGTATTAGTATTCTCACACCAGAATAATATAGACTTCATTGCAACTGCGGTGGTTCCCGGTGGTGCCACTGAAATTGGTTTCATGTTACCAATTTACATAAGGCCCTGTACAGAAGAAACCTAGTAAGCGGTAGTGCCGAGGCTCTTTCAACATATCAGAGTCAACGTGAAGTTCTCAGCAAGCGCAGAAAAGCCCACCGGAACCGTTCATCGTCAGCACCGGTTCTCGCTGCAGGCCCTTTGGTTCGTCCGCCGCCCCTCCGGTACCGGGCCAGCAGGTTCCTTTGCTCCAACATGAAGGGTATCTTTTCTGTTGTGTAAACCAGTCCGCTGGGCGCAATGGCTCGTGCTTTTTTACCCAGAACAACCGCTGCAAGCCCCCAGTCTTGGGTAACAACTATGTCGCCTTGTTGTACTCGATTGGCTATGGCCAAATCCACCGCTTGTGGCCCAGGATCTACGGTAATATGATTCTCAACGTCCAGCAAGTGATTGGTTGTAGAAATGGTTACAAGATCATAGCCCAATTCGGCCCGGTTTGTTTTCAAGAAATGCATTACGCTGCGTGGGCAAGCGTCTGCGTCAACCCAAACTTTCAATACTTTCAATACATATTGCCCCCAAACAGGCTATATCAAAATAAGATGCCTCCACTTACTGCATATCGCACAAAGGATGCTGCAACATAGCTCAATGGCTTCACCTGTTCAACCCGATTATATAAGAACTGCAACTGAGTATTGTATGGGGCCTAACATGAAATTGGGATGGCTAATGGGCCAAAGATTGATTTCCCCGAATTCTATCAAGCTAAAGATACCAACACACACAAAGGTATATGCTATAGTATATATGGTACTTTGAAGATTACAGTTGGAACTGAACATTGGGGCAAGGCAAGTGTATCGTGCAAATCCCAGGTAGCACAAGCGTTCGTTAAACAGCAGACCGAAATCGGAGGTGCATGGACTATGAAGAGCAAGACTAAACCGAAGTCACGCTTGAACGACGCAAAGATGTCAAGCCGGGTCGTAAACACTGTGTCTGAATCTGATGGTTCGGATATGAGAACCGGTGATTTTCAGGATGGTGTTGGCAGATCGAAGATCCTGATTGATGCACGGATGAAAACGTGGCACAAAGGCAATCTTCACGCTCACTCCGTCATATCTGATGGGAAACTGTCGCCGGCGCAAGTGGCTGAAATGTACAGAAACCGTGGCTACTCTTTTCTGGCTTTCAGCGAACACCAGCGTTATACATTTCATTCAGACTTACAGAGGCCTGGTTTCATCATTCTGCCCGCTATTGAGAGAAACAAGAGTTTCGGCAACCCTAGAAGATATTTTCATATAAACGGGATTTTGGGGCCCAAGCACATAAGAAAGCTTGCTACCATGGAACCTTACGAACATATGCAGCGTGTTCCAATGCCTGATCTGGAGAACTATCGTGAGACAGCCCAAGCAATAGTGGACGAATTGAGGCAGTCAGGGCATATTGTTATGTTTAACCATCCCAATTGGTCATTTAGCAATTTCGAAGACCTGCTTTCTATTGATGGATATTTTGCAGTAGAGATTTTTAATTGTACTGCGGAGGTGGAAACCGGCGATGGCTTATCTACTATATACTGGGACGCTGCGTTGCGGGCAGGGCGAAAAGTATGGGGGATAGCTGCTGACGATAATCATAACAGAAACAGGTACGGTGAAGCACCTCCTGAATGGGATTCCTTTGGCGGATGGGTAATGGTGAATGCCGAAGAGCTGTCTCATGACGCTATAACTACTGCCCTGCTTGAAGGGAATTTCTACTCTTCAACGGGCCCGGATATATATCATTTGAGCTTTGATGGCAACCGGGTCTACGTAGAGTGTTCTCCGGTGAAGAGGATATACTTCAGGACGTATTTTCGCCATGGCTACTCAAGATGCAGGGCCGATGGGAAGAGCATCGATAGTGCAGATTATGAGCTCCGTGGCGGTGAAAAGTACATAAGGGTAGAGTGCGTTGACGAAAAAGGTGGTATTGCCTGGTCAAATCCGATCTTTCTCCAGTAATCTGCAGGTGGCGCTTGGAGTATTGATTGGCATGCAAACCCGGGTTGTGAACGTACTAATATTTGATGTACGATATATGTAATATCAATCAAATGCTCGGAGGGGTTTGAATGACGAGCAATGGTGGTTCGGGTTTTGGCGCTGTTGGCCCTGTAGAGAGACGAACCTTAGGGGAGAAAATCTACGAATCGTTGCGGAGGGCAATAATCCGAGGGGATCTCAAACCCGGGCAAAGAGTTACTGAGAGAGAATTGGCCCAACAGCTGAATGTTAGCACGACACCGGTGAGAGAAGCTTTTCGACGATTAGCTGCAATAGGCCTCATAACAATTGTTCCTTGGAGTGGCGCGGTAATCGAGGGTGTCTCCAAAGACGACATTGCAGAGGTATTCCAGTGCAGGGAGGTACTGGAAGGATTGGCCTGCCGGCTTGCAGCTCGCCATATAGATAATGCTGGGGTAGAGTGCTTTCGAGCACTTATCAGCAAGTTTGAATCTGAAGTAGATATAGCGCAGATGCTGCAAATTGATGGAGAAATTCATGCTTTGGTCTTGAAATACTCTGGCAATTTGAGGTTGTCGAGCATAATGACTGGCATTAATGAAATTACCCGGTTTTACCGGGAACTCACCAAAGTTAATTTAAAGAGAGTACAGGAAATGTGCAACGAATATCAAGAGATTCTGGCTGCATTAAGTCTTCATGACGGAGAGAAATCTGAAGAGGTCATGCGTAACCACATCCGCAATAGCTTCGAATTTTCCCAAGCATCGGAACAGCCTTGAGTGTTATGTTCTTACAATTGAGGAGGAAGAAGCACAATGAAAGAGATGGCAATGGCACGTGGGGCTAAAACCTTGGTAGAGACTTGCGCTGGGATTGAACACGGAGAGAATGTCATTGTAGTCGTAGACTATTCAATGATGGGAATAGGGCAAGTCATTGCTTCAATGGCGTATGCTCTTGGTGCCAAAACCGACTTAATAGTTGCAAGCCCTCGGGAGTTTGACGGGCAGGAGCCATCAGATCCTGTGGCTGCGGCCCTTTCCAATTGCGATGTTTTCTTTACCGCTGTTGATCGATCGTTGACACACACTAACTCGGTTGCTGACGCATTGCGTCAAGGAGCTCGAGGTATCGGGCTTACTCACTTCACAGAAGAAATGCTCATATCCGGGGGAATTGATGCTGACTTTCGTGGCCTTGCACCTAGAGCAAAGGAAGTAACATCTGCTATTGAGAACGCATCTGTGATCCACTTAACAACTCCGGCGGGGACTAATCTTACTATGAGCAGCAAGGGGAGGCTAGGTAATGCCTATACTTGCTTGGTTGTGCCAGGTGAGTTTTGCCCGGTTCCAAATGTTGAGGCGAACGTTGCTCCGCTTGAGGGGACATCAGAAGGTGTAATAGTGGTCGATGGCAGCATTCCATACGAAGGAATTGGACTGATTAGAGAACCAATAACAATTAAAGTGAGTAACGGAATGCTCGGTGAAATTACCGGAGGATTTCAAGCAAAGCAACTGGCAGAAGCACTTGAACAACAAGATGATCCTAAGGCGTATAATCTGGCTGAACTAGGCATTGGGCTGAACCCTCAATGTAAATTCATCGGCGTTATGTTGGAAGATCAGGGAGTCTACGGCACTGTACATATTGGAACAGGCACAAACATAACCCTGGGAGGGAACATCAAGGCCAGATCTCATTATGATCTTATCATGAAGAAACCAACGCTTGTGGTAGATGGACGGAGAATCATCACAAGTGGAGAGTTGTGTATATGATAAGGTTACGGAATTACTAGATGGTTGCAGCTCTTGGTACTTCCTCAAGTAGATGTATGACGACTAGTTTCGTACTTGAGGCCACGTACAAACCGAACTCAGGACACCGGTTGTGGTTCTTCTGAGCGCG
This sequence comes from Candidatus Fermentithermobacillaceae bacterium, assembly GCA_012842105.1. GTDB lineage: Bacteria > Bacillota > Sulfobacillia > Fermentithermobacillales > Fermentithermobacillaceae > DTU015. The sequence continues at coordinate 8,016 of DUTL01000241.1, forward strand.
TGAACAGGCACTCTTTCTCTCTTGCATTTCCACCTTACATGATTACCTGCAGGGACATTCTTCGCTGTTTCTACTTAAACATAATGAGGCATGGTTCAAATACCCAAATAATCTAAATAATAAAATATTTTATGTGATATTTGCTATAGCAAATGAAGGAATCCGGGGAACCTCTGTCGAATATAGGAAACAACCGACCGGGATCAGACCAAATAAGTGTAATGAAGGAGGTAGGGTCGATAAGATTCGTTTGATTCCCAAAATGCTTAGGAGGTGACCTGATTGGACTTGATGTTGTTAGCAGCCGAGGCTGAGGCCGCAGTACCCAAATGGGGCATATTTGTTGATGTGGAAGGCGCTATCTCAGGGTTATTGACGACTCTCATTTTGACGGGGCTAACCTACTATTGGATTACCGCTGCCCGGGCAGGGCGCAATATTCCATCCATCAGAAGGCTTCCCGGCCTTGACGCCATCACGGAAGCTGTTGGACGTGCCACTGAGATGGGCCGTCCGGTAATGTTAGCCAACCGGAGAGACGGACTAGGTGACGTTGAGACCTTCGCATTATGGGGGTACTTGAGTCATGCCGCTACTCTTGCTGCACAATACGACACAAGATTTATAAACCTTACAGGTTCTCATCTGGTGCTCGCTGTGAATGAAGCCGTGATTCAGCAAGCCTACCTGGAAGCCGGACGGCCAGACGCTTTCAACCAGGACGATTGTCGGTATTTCCCTAGTAACCAATGGCCTTGGTCGAGCCACTGTGCAGGGATAATCATGAGAGAACGGCCCGCGGCTTTATTATGGGTCGGTAGCTGGTCAGGAGAGGCTTCAATCTTGCCTGAAGCCGGTTCACAGATCGAGGCCATTCAAATTGCAGCTGTTACAACAACTGGGCAGCTACCCTTCTTTATTGCTTCGTGCGACTATGTCTTAATGAGCGGTGAAGTCTATGCTGCAAGTGCCTATCTTTCGAAAGAGCCGGTCATGACAGGAACCATAGTTGCTGAGGACTGTGCGAAGCTACTATTGATGGCGATTGCGGTTCTAGGCGCACTTGTTGAAATAGCAAGACCGGCATCGCAATGGATGACCAACCTGTTGAAATTCTAGGAGGTGATGATGTTGCGGAGAGAAGTTCCGGCTGTGCTGACTACCGTTATGGCAATATTTGTGTTCTTGAGCGCTATGCTATTCCCACTGGAAGAAATGAAGATACTGGCCCGTACCGATTCCTTGTTGCAGTTCATGGGAAACATGGCATTGTTTCTAGGTGGTATCAACCTATTTCGACTTCACTCGAGAAACATAAAGAAAAAGCGCGAATATTGGCCGTTCTCTCTGTGGCTGTTAGCAGTATTTGTGTTCTTTACAGTGCTGGGCATAGTCAAGGGAAACAACGATCCATTGTACAAAGGGTTATATGATGCCCTCATCGTTCCTGTTAACGCTAGCATGCATTCAATATCGGCATTCTTCCTGTGTTCAGCTGCGTTTAAGGCGTTTCGAATCAAGAACCTCGATTCCATAGTTCTAATGATATCAGCTGTATGGGTAATGCTTGCCAGTGTACCCATAGGTGAGATTATTTCCCCGAATGTCGGAATTGTGAAGGATTGGCTATTGGCTGTTCCGGGCTCAGCTGTTGCCAGAGCCATGGCAAATGGCCTGTTTCTAGCAGGTTTTGCAGCTACATTAAGGATCTTTCTAGGTTTGGAGAGGCGCCATCTAGGACAGTAGAAAGGGGGTATCTCAGTTGTTCTGGCGGAAATTGCTTAACATCGACTCAAAAATCATATATGTAGTAGTTGGACTTGCCTTGTTGCTTCCTGTCATCAAACCTGTGGGTATGCCGGTAAGCATAAGTGAAGAATATACCCGGCGATTCTATAACTATTTGACTGATATTCCCAAGGATGCTGTTGTCTTCTTCGACTTATCCTTTAGAGAAACAGGCGAGGCTGAGTTGGGATCTTCTGTTCTTCCTGCCTTTGAACTGCTGCAGAAACGCGGTGTGAAAATCGTCTGCGGAGGTCAATGGCAGCAGGCGCCTTTTTTTATGCAGAGCAGATTAGAGAAAAAGGCCGAAGAGATTGGCTCAGTATATGGTGTAGATTGGGTCAACATCGGTTACAAGCCAGGCGGAACGGCTACATGGCGTGCCATGATGGAAGATTTTTGGAAAGGTGCTGCAGGAGTAGATTGTAACGAAACCAAGTTCGATGAGCTCCCATTAATGGATCGAGTGAGGAAACTTGATAAGGAGACTTTCGCAGCCATAGTAATTTGGCAGGCCGGAACTCCCGGTTCCGGAACATGGATGCAGTATGCTCCGGACATACCGCTTCTGGCAGTATATATGGGTGGCATCGGCGGGAATGCCAGGTATTTGCGTTCGGGGCAGGTACAAGCTATGATTGGCGGCATGCAACAAGCTGCTGAATTCGAGATAATCACAGATTGTCTGGGGGATGCAACCGGGTTACTGGATGCCCAAAGTTTGGCTGTGCTTGTTGTAATCGCTTTTATTGTCTTGGGTAACATCTCGTGGATTATGGTCAAGAGGCAAGATTCATTGGAACGTTCGAGTTAGGGGGTGGATGATGTGAATATGGATCCTCTGATAATGCTTGAGGCGGTTGGTACAATAGCTGTGTTGTCCTATGTTTGGAAAGAAAACGCGGCGTACCGGTTCTTTGAATTTACAGCCATTGGCTTGGTTGCAGCGCACAGTATTGTCCAGACCTGGAATAACTATCTCAAACCGACTGTGCGCGACAGGATGATTGGTGATGGTGAATGGTATTTGCTCATTCCGGCAGCTATTGGGCTCTTGTACTATACACGGGTGATGGATAAGAAGTTTTCGTGGCTTGCACGTTATCCAATTAGCATTTCAATAGGGTATTCCATCGGATATTCACTGGCTTATAGCCCAAGGCCATTCTTGAAGGAGTTTAGGAACAACTTCGCTTCCTTCGGGCATGTCAACGATTACATATTCCTTTTGGTGTGGCTCTTGGTGGTGTTCTACTTCATATTCACGCTGATGAAGAAAACCAAGAAAACCCTGAGGGTAACAGGTGCGATTACCAGATGTCTGATCATGATCTATATGGGCGTATTGTTTGGCACTTCAATTCTAGGTAAATTCTCTCGTTTACTTGGAAGATACCAATTCTTGCTACGTGACTGGCTACGTCTCATATAGAGTTTTTGGGAAAAAGCGGGTTCGCCTTTGAGATCCTATGAGATACTGAGGGGTGAATCTGAAGATGCATCATATGGTGAGCTTCTAACGGACTAAGGCTGGTGGTGTTACCATATGCCACCAGCCTCCAAATTCCATGCGAAGGATCCTCGAGACAACGATACCTACGGAATCTGAGGCGTATGTCGTTCTAAATCAGATAGCGTGGGCTTATATGAGGAGGGATTCCGGTGCTGCGTTTTAATGCTTACGACAGAGGGCTGCAGAACCTGAAGCAGGGCCTGATCAAAATGGGAGGGACAGTGCAATCAAGATTTGCAGACGCTATGGCTGCTTTAATATTGCAGGATGCTGAGAAAGCTCAGGCCATAGTTGAGAGTGATGATGTGGTGAATGATATGGATTATGCTCTTGAAGATCAAGCTTTAGGGCTAATACTGCTTCAACAGCCACGCGAGCAAGATTTGAGGGTGTTGTCGAGCACACTGAGACTTACAAAAGAACTGGAACGCATTGGAGACTATGCGGTTAACATTGCTGTGGCGGCCTTGGCCTTGTGTGATTGTGGAGATTACTTCAAGCCGCTTTGCGATATCAGAAAAATGGGTGAAGAGGCTGCCAACATGCTCCATGGTGTGCTGCAGGCATATTTGAAGAGCGACATAGATTTGGCCATGAGTGTAGCTGAACGAGACGACGTAGTAGATGCTTTGTTTGAAAGCCTGTTCAACGAATTACTTGGCCATATGCAGAAAGGCCCTTGCTATGTGGTTCAAGCCAGCCATCTATCCCTGGTGGCGCGTCATTTGGAACGTATCAGCGATCATGCGGTAAATATCGCCGAGATGGTATTTTACATTGAGACAGGCGAAAGGCGATCTTTCCGAGACTTGAAGCACACAGGCGCTAACGGCATAACGAAAGAGGCGCAGGCCAAGGAAATAGGCGTCATTTGCTGTGAGGAGTCCCGGCAGGAACAGAAGTAATCAGAGGAGGACGGGTTGATGGCTTTTGAAGTACTTACCGGCTTGCTTGGAGGTCTCGGGCTGTTCCTGTTTGGCATGAGCCTTATATCTGAGGGGCTTCAAAAACTGGCGGCGCAAAAGACACGAGACATAATATCACGCATTACAGACAATCGTTTTCTTGGGGTCCTCGTAGGGATTAGCCTCACTCTCCTCACACAAAGCAGCGGCGCTGTATCTATTCTACTGGTAGGGTTAGTTAATGCGTCTTTGGTTAACCTCGATCAAGCGTTAGGCATAATTCTAGGCGCGGGTGTGGGCTCTACGTTTACAGTGCAGCTATTTGCTTTCGATCTTGCGAATTTCGCTTGGTGGATGATAGCTGCCGGTGCCGCCCTGAACATATTTTGGCAGTCCCGGTACAATCAGATATCGCAAGTGAGCTTGGGTTTCGGGTTGATTTTCTTAAGCTTAGGCCGAATGTCTTCTGTTGCTGTGCCTCTCAAGGAGTGTCCAGGATTTTTGGAATTTCTTGTTCAGTTGACTGAGGCCCCGCTTCTCATAACACTAATTTCGATTGCCCTTGCCTCTGTGATTCACAGTGCTGCGACCATTGCTCTGGCAATGTCGCTAGTAGAGAGCGGCTTCTTGCCCTTGCCGGCTGCCTTTTATGTGATCTATGGCGCCAACATAGGGACAACGCTGACCGCGGTTGTATCTAGCTTTGGGTCGAAGCAAGAAGCAAAGCAGGTCGCTTTTTCTAACCTGTTCTTCAAGGTTCTTGGGGTGTTTCTGGTTAGTCCGTTCACAAAGCATTTCGTCTCGTTCATGAGCAAACTAACTTCGGATCCATCGAGGCTATTGGCTAATGCTCATACGGTTTTTAACATGATTGTGCTGCTAGGTTTCCTTCCGTTTGCCGGTCAGTTTGCCAGTCTGGTTAGACGGCTGATCCCCGGCGATGGCGAAACAGATACAGTCCCGAGGTTCTTGGATACACAGCTTCTTGACACCCCTGAGTTAGCCTTACACCAGGCGAAGAAAGAAGTATGGCATATGGCTGAAATTATCAATGTGTACATGTTTTCAAATGTGATGATGGCTCTGAGGCATGGTGCGCCAAGGGCGCTTGCAGACCTGGAGCAAAAGGAAAGCATCATTGATGATTCTTACAGGGCGGTGGTTAAGTATCTGGCAGGGCTTTCTGAACATACTCTTACCCCGGAGCAATCAGGAAAGCAAGTTTCACTATTGTATGTATGTAACGATTTAGAGCACATAGGCGATATCATGTCTAGCCTGGTTGAGATATCCAGCAAGATTAAGAAACATAGCCTTGAGCTTTCTGATGCCGGATGGCATGAGATTGAGAGCATGCTAGGCCGAGTTGAAACGAGGTTTAGGCAGGCCGTTGGAGCATTCAAAGACGATGATGGAGAACAAGCGGTTGATGTAATAAGGCATCACCCTGATATTCTGCGAGCTGAAAAGGATTTGAGGTATTCGCATTTCTTACGGGTTGTGAGTGAAAACACCCGGAGCCTTGAGACAAGCGCCATTCATTTAGATATCACTGATAATCTCCTCCGGATTGATACTCATACAGTAAGCATCGCTCAGTCAGTAATTGGGATCATATGATTGAAGCCTGGATTTTCCGGCAAATCCAGGCTTCAAGTGAGTAATGCAAAGTTAGAAACTTCGCACCACTTCATCCACCAGTTCCCCTACATAGGCAACAGCCTCACGGATAGGATCCGGCTTGGCCATATCTACTCCTGCCATCATAGCCAGTTCCAACGGCTTCTTGGTTCCACCCGCCTTGAGCACCTCTACCCATCTTTCCGCTGCGGAGGCTCCCTCTTCGCTGACAGCGTTTGCCACGGCTGTGCCGATAGTAAGCCCAAGCCCACTACTACCGAGGATTGTATCCGTATTCCTACTCAGCCGGGCTTACTATCGGCACAGCCGTGGCAAACGCTGTCAGCGAAGAGGGAGCCTCCGCAGCGGAAAGATGGGTAGAGGT
>DUTL01000242.1 GCA_012842105.1 Candidatus Fermentithermobacillaceae bacterium
GGACTCAGAAACCTCAATGTAGAAAACACCCAAGCAAAGTATTGAGATATCCGGGAATCTTATCCAGGAAATTGCGGTACTTATTAGGTTTAATTGACAGCGTGTTTGATGCATAGGGATTCTAAGAAGTCTGAAGGCTTCAGGCCTGAGAGTCTACGTTAAACCTAAGGGGTGAGTTGTTTTGGCTTCAATGTCCGGGGTAAAAGCAGAAAGAAGGGTCGGCATTACAGATACCTCCTTGCGAGATGCTCACCAGTCGCTTCTTGCTACACGGATGAAAACCTGCGACATGGTTCCGGTTATTGATAAGATGGACCGGGTTGGTTTTCATTCCATGGAGTGCTGGGGAGGCGCTACTTTCGACAGCTGCCTGAGGTTTCTTAACGAAGATCCATGGGATAGGCTCCGCATTTTTAGGCGGATGTTCAAAAACACCCGTCTCTTAATGCTGCTGCGCGGCCAGAACTTGCTCGGATACAGGCACTATCCTGACGATGTGGTAGAAGAGTTTGTGAAAGCCGCCATAAAGAACGGTATAGACATTATGCGTATTTTCGATGCCCTAAACGACGTCCGCAATATGGAAAAAGCCATAGAAACCACGAAAGAAGCAGGCGCCCATGTCCAGGCGACAGTGTGTTACACAATAAGCCCTGTTCATAATGTGGATTACTACGCGAAAGTTGCCAAAGAGCTGCAGAAGATGGGGGCGGATTCCCTTTGCCTAAAAGACATGGCAGGGATCTTAAGCCCCAAGAACGTTTATGAAATTGTGAAGCGTTGGAAAGATGACATAGGATTGCCCGTTCAAATACATTGCCATTACACTTCGGGCATGGCTTCAATGGTATACATTAAAGCGATTGAAGCAGGGGCCGACGTTCTAGACTGCGCTATTTCGTCCCTTTCAATGTCTACGTCTCAGCCGCCGGTTGAGAGCATGGTTGCCGCGCTCAAAGATACCCGGTACGATACCGGGCTTGATTTAGAACTGCTTTCTGAGATAGCTGCTTGCTTCAAAGAAGTAAGGGGCAAATACGCCGGGTTTGACAAAGCGTCACCTGTTCCCGATGCAAACGTGTTGAGGTACCAGATTCCCGGCGGGATGATTTCAAACTTTATCAACCAGCTCCGCGAACAGGGGCAAATAGACAAACTGCCTCAGGTGCTGGACGAAGTGCCCAGAGTGAAAGCTGACTTAGGCCACCCGCCTTTGGTTACCCCCTCAAGCCAAATCGTAGGCACACAGGCTGTTTTCAATGTGCTTACCGGCGAGAGATACACGATGGTAACAAATGAAGTCAAGGACTATCTCAAGGGCTTTTACGGGCGGCCGCCGGGGCGCGTTAGCGAAGAAGTGAGGGAAATGGTCATAGGTGGCGAAGAGCCTATTGCAGACAGGCCTGCAAACCATATTGAACCGGGTATGTCCAAATCTAAAGAAGAGCTCGGCCATTTGTACACACAGCCTGAAGATGTTATCTCCTATGCTGTATTTCCGCAGCAAACCAGGAAGTTTCTTGAGGAGAAACTGGCAAAACAAACCAAGGTGGATTATGATCTGTTAGAGCAATCTAAAAAGGAGCATCCTGCAGGATACGTTCCGGTATGAGCAGGCGTACAGAGACAAACATGTGCTTGAGGCACTATTTCAAGGGCCCGGTGAGTTATCCGGGCCTTTTTGAATTTTGCAGGCAAACCACCGGCACACTACGTAGCAATAATAGGAAAGTTTGGCCGGCCTTGTAGCTGTTGGTTTACTTGGCAGGTTATGATCTTCTTTCAACGGGTCATAAATTTCAAGAGGTGAAGATACATATGGATAACCGGAATAAGACAGGCAGGCGGTGTACGGTGCTGCAAAAGAACTTACGTAACCAAGACGAATACACGAAACACCAGTGCAAACCAGGGGGCTTGCCGGGCGGAACCATATCAAGCTTAGACGGGCTGAATCCGGCCGGTACTTCACAAAGGCAAGTTTCAGGGGAAATTGAGATCTACCAGGTTGATGCATTTACAGATGTACCTTTCGGAGGCAACCCGGCAGGAGTGGTTCCCAGGGCGGAAAGGTTGTCGCCTGAGCTAATGCAAAAGATTGCCAGGGAGATGAACCTTTCAGAGACTGCATTCGTTACTGATCTCAGGGAAACCGGGAATATGCCTGAAAAAGCCCGTGGGCGCGGCGCACCTTGTAGGCCCGATTTTGAAGTGAGGTTCTTTACTCCCCAGGCGGAGGTTGACTTATGCGGGCATGCAACCATAGCAACGTTCTGGCTTCTGGCGGAGATAGGGCTGATAGCCCCGGAGAAGATGGCAGAGGCTCAAACCCAATACGCAGGAAACCTGGAAACCGGTTCGGTAACCGGGCCTGATGCGAGGCGTGAAACAGGGCGTGAGAGCGGGCTCAAAGCCGGCGGTGGCTCTGAATTTGAAGCAGGGCCGAGGGAAAGGCGTGAGTCAATCCCTTCGCTAGATGAGGAAATCCGCGTTTACCAGCAA
>DUTL01000243.1 GCA_012842105.1 Candidatus Fermentithermobacillaceae bacterium
AATCTCGAACAGGGAATGCTTGAAGTTTGTGAATCGTTGGGTTTAGGCCTGTTCTTGCGCTACAGCGTACCCAGGCCCAAACCCTTGCTTTTTGCTGAAGGGAAATATGCTGAATGCAAGCAGGCCTTCCCGGAAAATTTCCCCTTCCTTTATCAGTTGCCTCAGTGTATTAGTTCAAAGGTACAAGTATAGATGCATCTGTTGAGGCGCACGGAGGCATCTACATTGGACTCAAGGGACTATTACTTTCGGAAACTATAGACTCCTAGGACAAAGGACTAGACTTTCTCTATGACGAATCCTAGCTATGCCCATGGTATAACTCGCAATGCTGCTATGTAGTCACATTGGGTACTGTTCCGCTTAATCTTTTTGGCCAAATTCACGTGAGGTACTGAAAATGGCAAAATCCGTATTAGGGGCACCCGGAGGTTCGGCTTTGTCTGGTTGAGACAGAATCCGGCTCTGCGGCCGATAGCTCTATGGTTCTGCCTGACGGTCTTATGACCTTTTGCCAAGCAAGATACCCGGGCTTGAGGAAGATAGGGACATGCATGGCGAAACAGAAAAGGCCAGAAAATTGATTGTTTAGGGAGATTTGGCGGAGCAGTAAGGTAAGCCGGAAAGGGCCTTCTCTGGCATGAGTGAGTCGCATAAAGCAAGAGAAGAAGTCTAGGAGGGAAAGCGTGTGAAAAAAGCAATTGAGGGTTGGGTAGAGGCAAACAAGTCAGATCTGGTTTCAATGTCCGACAAGATTTGGGCGCATGCTGAGCTTGGGTTGGTTGAGCATGAGTCTGCCAAACTGCAGATGGAATACCTTCAGAGCCAGGGCTTCGAAATCAAAGCAGGTGTAGGGGGTATGGAAACTGCGTTTGTGGCTACATGGGGCAAAGGGAAGCCTGTTATTGGATTCCTCGGTGAATACGATGCTGTACCGATGGTATCGAATAAACCCGTTCCTTACAAAGAACCGCTGGTGGAAGGCGGTGCAGGACACGGATGCGGACACAACCTTCTGGGTGTAGGGGCCGTGGGCGGTGCTGTTGCTCTTAAGGAACTGATGAAGGGCAAGCAAATACCAGGCACAATCCGCTACCACGGGTGCCCTGCAGAGGAAAGTTCATTCGGAAAAACCTGGATGGTCAGAGATGGAGTGTTCGATGATGTAGATATCGTTTTGGATTGGCACCCGGGCAACAGTAACTCGGTAAGTAACAGTTCGAGTTTAGCTGACTTTGTGTTGAAGTTCAACTTTTACGGTAAGACTGCCCACGCATCAGGAGACCCGTGGAACGGAAGGAGCGCCCTTGACGGTGTTGAGCTTATGAACGCCGGTATAGAAAGAATGCGGGAGCATATGCGCTTGGATAGCAGAGTGCATTATGTTATTTCGTATGGGGGCGGCGCGCCCAACGTAGTACCTGATTATGCTCAGAACTTCTTCGACGTTCGTGCCGCTGACATTGATGAACTCAAGAGGATGCGCAATTGGGTTTTGGATATCGCCAAGGGAGCTGCGCTTATGACCCAAACACGGTTTGAAGAGGTGTTTTTGGGTTATGCAGCCAATGTTATTCCCAATAGAGTTATTGCAAAAGAGTTACACTCAGTAATGGAAGAACTCGGTGCACCGGAATGGAGCGAAGAGGAACTCAAGTTTGCCGAGGAAATGCAAGCACAGTTGGAGCCGGAATTCATAAGGCGAGCTGTTGAGCAGCTGGAGGAATCCGGTGCAACACTGGGCCAGACTAAGATTTGTGACAGTATCATACCGTATAGCGACAAGATTGAGGTTGGAAAGGGCTCCACTGATGTGGGCGACGTATCCTGGGTGGTGCCTACCGCTCGATTTAGAACTGCGTGCTATACGCTGGGCATTCCGGGACACAGTTGGGCCGTAGCGTCTTGCTCAGGATCGAGCATAGGCCATAAGGGAATGCTGTATGCCGCCAAAATCCTAGGTGTAGCAGGTTACCGGTTCCTGACCGATGCAGGCCTCAGGGATAAGGTGCGTGCTGAGTGGGAGTACCAGCTAAAGGGCAGGAAGTATGAAAGTCTGATCCCGTCTGAAATAAAGGTACCGCCTTTGCCTTTTGATTAAGCCTTGAATAGTGATGGCTAGGGATATTATAAGCCATAGCCATATTCTACGATCCCATCATATCTGCTCAGCAAGAACAGATCTTGGGGGCGACGGATTGTGGGGCTTCGCCCCCAAGATTGGTTTTGCCAAATTTGATAGACTCCTAATTAGCTACACAACTCGCGGCAGCGATCATGTAACCGATTAGGAGCCGTGGCCAAAGCGACTTGGAAATAATCGTTCTATTTCACGATAGGAGGTATAAATTCGGC
>DUTL01000244.1 GCA_012842105.1 Candidatus Fermentithermobacillaceae bacterium
AGCCAGCGTAGTGCTGGTTGGGGCTGTTTCTGAGAACCCTGTATCCGAACCTTTGTGGGCTTCGGTTGAGAAACTTGCCCAATCAAAGAATGCCCACATTGTTATGGCTGCAGGAAATAAGGGGCCAGGGGTGGGCACTCTTACTATTGGAAGTTCCTGGCCCGGGCTCATAGTATCTTCAGGGTATTATCCAACCGGTACCTTTAACGCGCTCTTCGGATGGAAACTTTCACGCGATACGTTTTACCCGTATTCTTCCTGCGGCCCTGATTTAGAAGGCAACAGGGGGATTGATGTTATGGCTCCGGCTATAGCCCCTGTGCCTGAGCCCGGCTACCACAAGACGCTTCAATTTGCCCTAATGGATGGAACTTCAGTTTCCGCAGCTTATGCAGCAGGAGCCGTGGCGTTATTGAGACAGGGGTCGATCCGTTTCGGACTTAAGCCCCTGGAAGGAGCTACTTTGAGCCTGTTGGAAGGAGCAAATCCCCTTAAAGGAATCCTTCCTGTAGAACAGGGTTACGGGAAAATAAATATGGTTAAGGCCTGGTCTTTGATCGTAAAGGGCATAAGCGATTCCAGGCTAAAACTGGTTCGCAAGTGGATGGGAATTGTAACAGATGGAGATGTATGGATCAAAGGCAGGCGGTTGGGCGCTCTCCCTCTATGGGTTGACAATTTCGCGCCGGGCCTCAGGCACGTAGAAATAGAGGCCACAGAGCCCTGGCTCAAGAGCCAGAGTATTTACCTTGACATTATGCCCGTAGCCCAAAGAGCGACGGTGATATATGGTTCGGGAGAGTTGCCTCCAGGCTTTCATTCTGGGGAGATTTTGGCTGACGATCTTGGTACCCCTGGGGTAGACGGCAGAATGGCAGTTAATATTTCCATGCCCCATGAGTTTTCAGAAGAAGGTAACGTAGCCTTTCCCGTAACACTGGAAACAGGAAGCTATCTATCCAGGCACTTCCTGCGTATACCGGAAAGCGCACAGGGAATCTCATTGTCCATGGAGTCGCTTGGTTCAGGGGTGCGTTTCATGCTATATAACCCTGATGGGCTCCTTGTAGAGCAGGGATGGATCGAGGATTTGGAGGTTTGCAGGGTGGGACTTCCGAAGGCAGGCCTCTGGCAAATATGCTTTTTCAGAGATCCCCAGGACGGCGTTGAGGGCAGGACAGCTTTAGCCGTGAACGCCTCACTTGAAGGCGTGTGCATTACCGATCTAGGCACCTTTGGAGGCGTTCAAGAATTTATCGCAAAGTCTGATGAAGCTTTACCCGTAACTTTGAGTTTCATTGGCTCAAACTCGAAAGTGGAATGGCGCGACAGGAGTTCAGTTATGATTCCGACGAGACAGGCTACGTTCTTGCCATTGCTGGAAGTATCTGAGGATGTTGAAAGCATCTGTATTAGGTTCGGAACAAACAGAACCGGTTCTTTGAGGGGGTACCTTTATTATCTTGATGGAACCTCCGGCAAATGGGTGGAAATCGAAAACTCTCTTACAGACGCCAGTTGTATTGGACAGATCTGCATAAACGAGCCTGCCAACGGTAGGTATTTGGCCTGCATCGAAGGATACAGCCGGGGCGGCGCTTCATGCTATGCTGAAATAGACTACCTGGTGGTGAAAAATGGGCAGGTGAGCGGGGTTCCGGTGGCCGGTAAGGTTAACCTGTTGAACCAGGGAACAACGTCGTTTCAGGTTGAGGCTGCGCAAACCCCAAATTCTCCTGGAGTTATGATAATCAGAAAAGGGGTTAAGGGCAACATTCTGGGCGTCATAGAAAGGGCGGGCGCTTTTCAGCCTGCTCTGGTACAATTGAGCGGGACCGGGACCTTGAGGACCATACGAGCTTTCAGCGAGGATGGGCTGGCCCCAGTTGATGCTTATGTTACCATGGGCGATGCAGCTTATCAGCTTTACAGAGGGAAAATCACAGTGCCGCTTCCTTCAGTGCAGCACGGGGAATATCAAGTACCCGAGAACAAGGGCATATTTCGTTTCGGCATGTAGCCAAAAACCGGAAACCATCGCTAATAGATGAATTTATCAGAACAGCCACATTCCGTAGTTTGTCGGGCGTGTACTTTGGAGGAGTGGAATTCATGTTATGGAATCAGCCAAATTTTCGTAGGAATAGCGTTCTTGCGTTGCTTCTTGCATCATTGCTCTGTGCCAATGTTGTTGCACCTGCTTTTGCACAATCGGTGTCACAGCCGCCGGAACCTACCACGGCCGTGGTTGAACTTCCCATCGAGGAAGAGGAATTGTTCAACCTGTTTCAGGAAATAAAAGACACTATACTCCTCCTTTATCCCAAACTCGTTGACGTTGAGACCCTCTACCAGGGAGCTATAAGGGGCCTTTTTGAGTCTCTTGACGATCCTTATTCTGAATACCTGGATAAAGAAGAGTTTGAGAGTTTGTCTCAGGACATGGAAGGGGAATTTAGCGGCATAGGGGTTGCCATACAACTCATAAGCAGCAACATAACTGTGGTGAGCGTATTCAAGGGTTCCCCGGCTCAAAAGGCGGGTATGCAGCCGGGCGATGTGATAATCAAAGTCGATGGCACTGATCTTCGAGGGAAGAAACTGCAGGATGCCTCTGCTTTGCTAAGAGGGGAGCCGGGAACGCGGGTCACAGTTACAGTACTGCGGCCTCGTACAGGTGAGAGTCTTATTTTGC
>DUTL01000245.1 GCA_012842105.1 Candidatus Fermentithermobacillaceae bacterium
TGAAGTGCGCCACCGATAAGAACAACAGAAACATGTAGCCGGCAAATTACCATTCAAGGGAACTATTCTGCTCAAGGAAGGCCTAAGACAGTATGGTATAACGAAATTAGATACGGAGACAGATATATCAAGCCTAACAATGCACCACGTAAATAACCTCTATAGCCAGGTTCGGGCCAATCAGATAAATCATCCGGATACTAGTTTAAAACCTTTTCAGAAAGTCTCAGGCCAAACGTTTTCCATTAGCTACACATGAAAGGAGAATTCTTCATGGAGGCAAGGACTCTTCACCTAACCTTACCATTGTTGGTAATCAGTTGATTGCTGGTGCTGTGTGTGTCAGGATGCACTCGCACAGTTGAGCCTCAACTATTGAATAGGGATGACATACCTGATGGAGTGGAGTCCCGGATACTTTCCTATCCTGACGTTGGGAAACTTTTGACGTTTCACAAAATGCTTCGGCCAGACAAGGATGCAACCCGATCGCCGTCGAATAAGCACTCAGGCCGTCCGGGATTAGCCCAGACCCACTCAAGGTGAGCCGATACCTAAGTCGTAAGTTTGTTGACTTGGCAGCCATTCCTTGCCTTGGCTCGCTTCTGAAGAGAAATGTGGGAATCACCATATAGTTCAGGGCGTGTACAGCTAGGACAACAAATGCGATTAGGCGAGGCAGGGTCAATCCCATCTCTTGATCTTAGGGAGGTATTCCCCATGAGCATCATCGTAAGTATTAACGATTACCGGAAGTGCATCCATCAAATCCCGGCGAAAGGAAAGTGGCAGGCGTGGCTTGATCATTACTACTCAAAATACCGTGACATGTTCGACGTGATCTTCAAGTTCCTGTATATGGCCGATGTACAAGTCATGAAAGGCCCTGTGGAGGCATGCAATTTTGAGCAGACCCTCGGAATGTTTGAGAAGTTCCTGGCACAGGATGGAGTTCGCAAGGCAGGAGAGATTCTGGCGCTGAGCGAAGACTTTCTTGCCTACCGGAGCGAGTTTCAAAGCGATTATGACGTATTCGTTATGGCAGGGGTAGGCCAGATCGGCGGCACTGCTCCCCCCTCACTAAATCCTTTCATATACCTCGGGGCCGAGGTTATTGAAGCAGATGCCGGGAAACTAAACTCTCTTGTTTCCCATGAATTCCACCACCTTGCAAGGAACCAGATGCGTGGACTGGAAGTACTAGTTCCGGCCACATACACCTTTGCTGAACTCATTTTGACTGAAGGCCTGGCTACTGCGTTTTCCATCGTTGTACAGGGGCTTGATTTTGATACGTCTACCCTGAAAACAGCGCTTTATATGACAGAGGAAGCACTCTCATATTGCATTGCCAACCGGGATGCCATAATTCAGGAAATCCTCAGTTTCGGAGAATCTCCGGTTACCCAGGAACTGATGATAAAGTACTTATACTCCGGGCCAGCAGTAGATTCCCAAGGGAGGCCAGGCAACGCAGGCTACTACGCTGGCACTGCCATAGTGTCAGATCTTCTGGACCAAGGGTATGATATGCGCCGGCTGACGAAGATGTCAGGCCAGGATATAATCCAACTCTGGAAAAGCTGCTCATAGTTGAAACAATGGCTTCAACGGGTTTTTTCCAAAATACATACAACCATCTTGACAAACATTTCTTTGAGCAGCGGAACTAGGCTCAACGGCTTGAGCGCCGGCCGCAAAGGTATTTCTTTATAGTACACAACCTTTAAGCTGGTTTGCTTCAGAATCTCATTAAACTGGCGGATTGTCATTTATTAATATATGAGAAGTACTCTTGCCCGTCTGAATCTTCGGAAATTCTAAAGTTGATTCTCTGTTGTCCGTCGGGATACTGACTCACCAGGTCTTTGTACACTTTGATCAATGTCTTGTCGTCAAAAAACAGGTGGCCCCACGGAAAACCAATAGCATCCTGTAAATGGGCACCGAACAGATGATAATAGGGGCCGAAATCCACATAGAGCCTGCCTCCCGGCTTGAGTATCCGGTTGTGAAACATTGGGGACGGCCCTAAACGTTTCACTTCACTCCCACATTCAGCTCATACTCTCAGCACAACCTCTGCAAAACCAAAAATCGCTTGATATCGTCAATCTCCTCTTGCAATAACCCCTGAACCTACTTTACGCCTGGTAAGGGGGCCACCAGAAGTATTGTGGAGCTGAAACGTTTAGGGCCGTCCCCAATGTTTCAAACTCAGCAGCGTATAAGCCAGGGCCGGGATTTCACGCAAGAAACCGGTAATCTCAGGAGCCTTGTACTCAGAAACGAAGACTCCTGAATAAGTAGAATCAAGGCCAAGGCTCTTCGCCATAAGTGAGGCCCTGGCCAGGTGATATTTGTTCGAGACAACTACTGCCGTGCCCAAATCATGCTCTAGCATCTTCTGCTTGGCGTACCGAAGATTTGTAAACGTTGACGTAGACTTGTCTTCGATGATGACCCGGGATTCCTCAATTCCCCTGCTCATCAAGTAATTTTTCATTGCCCGGGCTTCAGAAATATCTTCCCCTGGGCCCTGTCCGCCTGACACTATTATGTACTCGCCATACCCTTCCCTG
Source organism: Candidatus Fermentithermobacillaceae bacterium (assembly GCA_012842105.1). GTDB lineage: Bacteria > Bacillota > Sulfobacillia > Fermentithermobacillales > Fermentithermobacillaceae > DTU015. Next base: position 2,583 of record DUTL01000245.1, read on the forward strand.
TAAAGCCGCAACCCTTCCTCAATCCGGGTTACCAAAAAAGGGCTCGGTACCGTACCATATACCCTGCAACCAAGGACTATTATGCAATCCGACTTCTCAGGGCGGGCCAGAAATCCGAAACCCGCTACCCACGCACCTAATGCGAAAACCAAAACAGCCCCTGCGACTATTAGCCAAAGCAGCACTGGGGCACTCTTGCTGACCTTAACCAGCGCTTCCCTCAGTTTCATACACCTCTAACGTATCTTCCATGAATCCGGCCGATTTGACGGGGGAACCAGTGAAACGTTCAGGACCATCCGAGACCACTGAAAAAGCGGCCGATAACTAGCGAGTTTTAGGCTTCTATGTTTTCTGGCTGGTAATTGTGCCTATGTCAATCGTTTCGGGGACCCCGCCCAGGCCTTCTTTGAGAGCTTTGAATATGCGTCTTGTCAGATGCTCCATATACGTTCGGGTATTAGTTTGCCGGTATTGGCTTAAGTATGGGTTGTATCAATGCTAAGCCCGCTGCCCTTAATGAGGCCTTTTTCAACACATTGGCACACTATCTCGGCGATGATGTCGTCAAGATTGTACTCTTTTAATCGCTGAGTACGAAACTTGGCAAGAAGGCTTGGATCTGGCAATGTATCTTCAGGATTGAGCCCCAAA
>DUTL01000246.1 GCA_012842105.1 Candidatus Fermentithermobacillaceae bacterium
CTGATGGCCACACGGGCAACCAGGTTAAGCAAAGTAACAAGCACAAACAGCACTATTCCTGTAGCAAACAGAGCCTGACGATGCAGTCCTACTGAATAACCCATTTCCAAGGCAATATTTGAGGTCAAAGTCCTTACAGGGTCAAGAAGGCTCAAGGGCACGGCAGTAGCATTTCCAGCCACCATTATGACTGCCATAGTCTCGCCGATAGCCCTTCCTGTGGCAAGAATAGCCGCAGCAAGAATTCCCGACCTGGCTGACGGAAGCACGGCCATTCTCACTGTTTGCCATTTTGTCGCACCCAGTGCCATCATGCTGTCTCTATAAGCGCCGGGTACAGCCTTTAACGCATCGTAGGAAACACTGACCATGGTCGGAAGTATCATGAATCCAAGCACAATAGAAGATGCAAGCACTGAAAACCCTGGCCCCCCAAGATGAGCCCTGATGAAAGGCACTATAACAGTAAGCCCTATGAAGCCAAATACCACCGAAGGAATTCCCGCCAAAAGCTCAACCATGTATTTCAGAACCACAGCGGATTTCGGCCCTGAAAACTCAGACAAGTATACAGCGCAGCCTAAGCCCAGAGGCATTCCGATCACCAAAGCACCCACTGTAACCATGAAGGTGCCCACAAGCATTGGGAAAATCCCGAAGGAATTCGTAGACGGGGACCAGCGATGGCCGGAGATGAATTCCCATAGGCCGACTTCTTTGAATGCCGGAAGCCCTTCTTTGAAAATAAAAACTGTGATAAGCCCGAGAACACTCAGTGAAACAAGAGCTACAACAGACAATACCAGTTCAGCCCTGCGCTCATTTTTGCTGTGTGTCACTGTCCGGCCTCCTGTTGGTCAGTATTCTCAGCCTCTTGCGGATTCTCATCATTCTCAGTATGCTCAGTGCCCTCTGTCTGCTCAGTTTGGTCAGTTTGCTTAGTAATCAGGCCTTCGCCTGCCAAAATCTCCTGGCTGTATTGCCCTGTGATAAAATCCAGATACTCCCTGGCTTCCGGCTGAACCTCATCCCGGAATGCTACGATGAACGGCCGGACCAATACATATTCGCCTGATTTGCAGTTTTCAACAGTAGGCATTTCCCCGTTAATGGCAAGGGGCCTAACTGATTGGTCAACCAACCCCAAGGAAATGTACCCTATAGCCATTGGATCTTGAGCCACTGTCTGCCTAACTGAACCGTTTGAATCCTGGAATATGGCTTTGGGCGTAACTTCGTGCCCGCCCATGATCAGTTCGTCAAAAGCTCCACGGGTGCCTGACCCCTCTTCCCTGCTAATCACGTGGATTTTGCCCTTGAAATCAACCTTTGAGTTGCCGGATATTTCACCGGCCTGGCCCCCCTGGGGATTACCGGATAATCCGGCAGTGTTTGCGGCGCTGTTCTTCTTGGATTCCCCGGAGTCAGACAGGTGAAGTTTGGCTGGCTTGCCTTCGGCCACTTTAAGGCTAGGCTTGGTGCTGGATAGTCGGGGGACCTGACTCCAGTCTGTTATTTCTCCTGAGTATATCTTGCGAAGGTTCTCGACACCCATTTCTGAAATTGGATTCTGCGGATTCACTATAACTGCAATAGCGTCCCGGGCCATAACCACCACATGAAGGCCTTCGCTTTGCTCCTCAGGCGCCAATTTCCTCGACAACATGCCTAGGGAAGCCGCACCTGAAAGCACTGATTGCACCCCGGCACTTGAACCTCCGCCTTGAACGTTCACGGCGGGTTTGCCTGGGTATAACCGGGCGTATTCCTCGGCCAGAAGTTCCATGAAAGGTTGAACTGATGTGGACCCGGCTACGGTAATCGATGTAACAGGTTTGGAACCAGGAGAACACGCGGAAACCGCGAGGGCTGCCAAAAGAATAGCAACTACCGGAACAAATACCTTCCGCAACTTGTTCCGACAGGCACAAACCCCTTGTAAGAAACGGTTCAATAAATGGCTCAAGAAACGACTCGCCTGCTGACGACACGTTTTCATGTTCTCAGATGTTTCCCTTCCTTACTGTGTTCACTGCTTGTTTCCTAGACTGCTGGTTCCTTAGTATGATCACTGATATATTCACCGGTATGGCCACCAGGATATGCCCTGGGGCTGCCGGAAATAGACGGCCTCGATAAAGTTCTTCCTGATTTCAGGCCTGCCCCTGCCGTCGTGAAACACGCTTTGCGTTACCCATTTGCTTTACTCATAAGTATAACATACGTGCTACATTGTTCAGCAGGCAACCATTTTGCTCATACCCGGTTAGATGGCTCTGTGCGTCGTCTTTATCCGTAATCCATAAGCATCTTGTTCATGCGCCTAAGTTCTTACGGGTAAATCATCCCCGGTTCATATCTTGCGCTTTCCTGTGCCGGTACGCCAAAAACAGCACTACCGCGCCCAAGCCCACGGCACCCCACAACAGAGCACGCTTTACTGCCGTTTGAGACCGCACTACTGAAGCTTCCTGGGCTAAAGACTCAAGGAGCACAGGAGCAAAATCCGTGAATTTCGGGTATGTGTTGCGGCTGGATATATAATCTTCAAGTTGCTCAACCACAAACGATGTCCACTGGAAACCCAGTGATTCTTCACGCCTTATCGACTCTTCCCTGGACTCCCGCCCGTACAGTTCTCCTTCGGCAATGGCATGGGCAGCCCTTAGCACCTGCTCGTTAAGAAACGTAGCCGCATTGGCATAGGCTTGCTTCTTCATTACGGATTTCACTTTATTGTACAAAGGATATATTGGCCCAAGTTGTGCTCCAAACGGTTCGAACGATGGATTCACAAACGAATGCCCTATTTCGTGAATAGAAAGCCACTCAAGGCGGTCGCCAAAGCTGGGAGCTCCCTTTCCCGGGTGGGCACACGCAACGTTATATGACACCCACTGTGACCTGGCCTCATCATAGACTCTTGGGCCATAAGAACCCCCGAAAGCTGCGGGGCACAAGATTATGTGGTATTCCCCGGCCGCTGAAAACCCGGCGAACTCCTCCCACCATCCCACCACTTTTTCGAGGTTCACCGTGTTGCGGGCCTCTGCAATCCACTTCTCCATCTGAGGCTGCCATTCGCTGAGAAACTCCAGGAAGTTGGATTCACGGACAAGCGCCTTAAGCGCTAATCTGAATTCCTCCAGCTTCTCTCTGCCACCTGCTCTCCGTACCAGATAACCGCTGTACTCGTGTACTAGTTCCAAATCGGGCAAAGGCCCTAGGTGAAGTATAAAGCTCGGGGGAGCGTCGTAAGCGAATCCACTATTAAGAAGATTCTGGCATACTGTCACAGCCTCGTGGCCCTTGTACTCCTGCATGAACTCGTTGACCGCCTGAAAGTAATCGTTACCATAGTCGTTTTTGGGCCCCATCGTATCCATCCATGTCGTCTGAGTCTGAACAGCTGTCAGCAGTTCCATCTGAGGAAGGATTGCTATGGAAAACCGGGAATCACCTGCATGTTCACTGATATCAGTTACAGGGAGGCTTTCATCAGGGCATGGGTGACTGTTGCCTGAATTATTCTGGCCCAATGCAAGTTCTGCACCTTGAACATAAATCTTGATCAAACCGGCAGAACCATGCATGTTGCCAGCATAAGAGCCCGAACCGCGGTATGAACCAGAAGCTGCTATGGCAAGCCCGGACAACGATTGGCAAAGCACTACCGCCATGCAGCATGCAAGGGCAAAGGCCCGTTTACGGGAAATGTTCCTCATATCGTAAACCCCCTTGGCGAGACAATCCATATTTGCAGTATCAGACACGCACAATTGCGCACCTTGCCCGTCTTTGCGCGGTTTTGCATATCTGATGATTTCATAATATCCCTACGAAACCAGGCATGCCTGGTATTCAGGCGGAGTGACTCATTGGGGACGGTCCTAAACGTTTCATCCATGACACATTGTGATAACGTCAGAAACGGCTCTATGACACGTTTGGGAGGGTTCCAAGAGTCTCATTCATACGTAACTCTGATCCGGAACCGCGACCGAAAGCCCTACTGTATCCTGACCCGGCGTCTGGCCATAACTGCGTTCATGGAACCACACTTACTTACCTCCCGTCAATAATATATCAGTACTGCTCATACATCGCTTGTGTCAGCGTATTCACCTGGCAACACTCACATGGCAGTACGCACATACCCGGTATCCCGGTGTTATGGTCCGAAACTGACATGACAAGACTGAGGAGGGTCACCGATTATGGACACCGCAAACATTCAAGTAAACACCAATGCAAATGGGCGATCGCCAATACGTAAGAAGAGGATGCTAACCTGGCTTACACGACTCATGGCCACGGTGCTGCTCGGATCTTCACTTGTGGGGATGGCAGGATGCACGATTCCGGGAATAGGGCCCAGGGTCGTCGTAGAACCCCGTCTAATGAGCGAAACCAACATTGAAGGCACAATACAAGGAGCGGATCTGCCCGCAGCTTCGGTTTCCCCGGACGGATCGTACTTCCTGGCAGTGAAAGACGACGCTCAAGGCAGCCATCTGGTGATCATTCCCGTTGACCATGAAAATTTCAAAGTCATCCCTGTAGAATCAGTAAGCAAAGATTGGCTTTCAGGTTCTTGGTTCAGCTACCGCCCCCTGGGATGGACGTCAGATTCTGAATTCGTATATGCAAAGATGGGATGGCAGCCTTCAGGAACCCATAAAAGCGAAAGAGGCGTGGCATTGGCAGTTGGAAGCCTATCCGGGGAGATCGGCAAGCCAGAATCAGAAACGCAGCCAGGTTCGGACGATCCAACCGTAAAGGCGTCTACTGAGGAAGCCGCATTTTTCCCACTTCCCTACAGAGACAGTTCGCTGCGAACCCTGTTTCTGCCCGACCAAAAGCACATTTACTTGAACAATAACACCACCATATGGCGGTTTGACATCGCCGAGAGAACCCTGGTTGTTCTTAAGGAGGACCTTCCTGATTATATTTACAGGCAGCCCATTGCTTCGCCCAATGGCGATTACTTCGTATATGAACTCAACGAAAAAGGCAAAAGCGGAATATTTATTTTCAATACGGCAACAGGCGAAGAAAGGCCGCTTCTTCCTAATGGAGACACAATGAGGTTCTACCCGGCCTGGTCATTTGACGGGAAGTACATCGCCGCATATACAGTGGGCAGAAAGGAAGGCGCCACAGGAACCTCCTGGCATGACTACCTGCTCTTCGAAGGAGAAGATACCGCTCAAAGCATTGGCTCCTCGATTACGGTTGTTAATACCAAAGGAGAGATCGTAGAGACTGTCCAGATAGAAGGTAAGTACCTGCAGAACTTCCGATGGTCGGATAATAACCATACTATCGGTTTCGTAGCAGGTTCAACCATAGAATCCCAATCACCCGGAAATAAGGTGCATTATCGATCAACCCTGTGCGATAGCGTATGGATGGCCCGAATCGGGAAAGCATCCAAGCAGGCCGAAACTCTGGTTCACCTAGGGGACGTCCCAAAAGATGGCGACGGCCATCCTCCCTACACGTGGCCGATTGCGTTTGACACTGACACCAAAGGCATCTTCTGTAACGTGTACGGAAACGGCGTATGGTATTTCGGCGAAGATGCCGAACCTGTCAAAGTAGTAGATGGGCTGTGGCCTGTCTTCGCTGGAGAAACAACCCCAACATACGGAGGCTCGGTAGTTGCGCTGGTCGACACGGCAGAAATTAAGAAAGAGTTCTATCTGTTTGATGATTCGGTAGATTGTCCGCCTTGCC
>DUTL01000016.1 GCA_012842105.1 Candidatus Fermentithermobacillaceae bacterium
AGAATCGCCGTGGTGCAGGCAGTAAGCGCAATCCCCCAGCGAACCAACTGCCGAATATATCGCTCGGCCAGGTGGGAGTCACCTGCACCGAGGGATCTGCCAACAAGGGCGGTAGCGGCTATACTAAACCCGGCCGCGGGCATGTATGAAATACCCTCGGCTTGAAGGCCGAGCTGATAGGCGGCACCGGCAACAGTTCCAAAGCCGTTAACCAATCGAAAGAGGATAATACTCGCTATCTGCCAGAAAAGCATCTCGGCCGATGCCGGGATTCCGATACCCAGCAGTCTGCGAACCAATGGCACGTCAACCGGCGCGGGCTGGCGGAAACTGAGGCCGACGCCTGACCTGGGGTTCTTTAGAAACCAAGCTGCAAGTACAGCCCCGGTGGCCTGCCCCACTATGGTAGCCACAGCCGGCCCTCTGAAACCAAGGGCAGGAAAACCCAGGCGGCCGAATATCAACACTGAGTTCGCGGCCACATTCACCAGGTTTATGACAAAAGCAATCTGCATTGGAGTACGAGTATTCCCTGTCCCACGCAGAATTGCGCTTATAACCATAAAAAGCCCCTGAAAAGGTATGCTGAAAGCCAAAATCCTCAGGTATGCAACGCCCATAGTCAGAGATTCAGGGGGCGCATTAAGCAGCATCATGAAGGTAGGAGCAAAAATGAAAATTGCTGCAGCAACCAATCCCATAAAGGCGGCCGCCGTCAAGAGCCCTTGCCAGGCAATCTTGCGGACACGGCCGTGGTCTCCTGCCCCAAGGGCACGCGCAGTTAGGACTGTCGTACCTGTGCCGATAGCGCCGAATACTATCCAGACAAACATCCCTATTCTGCCTGCCAGGCCAACTGCCAGGATAGCGGCGGCACCGAGCCGCCCAACCATAGCAGTGTTTACAAACCCAATCAGGAGCTGAAGGACATTTTCAGTTGCTACAGGCCAAACCATGGAAAAGATGGTCCGTTTGATTTCCTGTTGAGACGGTTCAAGCATCTCAGCCCTTGCATCCGGAGCCAACGGCATAAGCAGAATACCTCCCTTGAAGATCTCCCTTGAAGATCTCCCTTGAATGCCTCCCTTGACGAAACCACAGCAAAACCACGACAAAACCAAGACGAAAACCGCACGGAACTTGGGCGACGCACACGGGGGGGGTAATGGCCTAATGCTGCCTGCACCAGTATACTACAACCTTAACCTATTGGCGTAGACTTCACTTCGCCCTATGCTCAGAGTGTGTTGCATCCTGTATGTAGATCGGATTGAAAAGAATGTAAGGAATGTTGCATGGGGTACACAGAGTAGGAAGAAACGTGCCGCCGGCGGGACAGTTCTTGCCAATCCGCCAGCTACGGCGACAGAGTCGGGGCGAAGCGTGCCGGTAGCGAAACGGTTTCTGCCCACCTGCTAACCGGAGCTACAGGTCCGGGAGGAAGCATACCACTACTACACACTAGGCTTAATACGGAGATAAACTGAATTCCTAAAGCCACTATATGATGAGATCTTGCTTAGCTGACGTATCTGTTCAAGTAGAACTGCACAGCCTTGGCCTGCACGACTGAGATCATCTTCTAGAGTACTTCGGATGGATTACACTAAGAGAGCGGGCGGCCATTCAGCCTCTCGTTTTGCCACAGTTAAAGCGTTTTCAATGGGAGAACTGGTCCGGGAACGCGCTCATTCAGCCTCCGGTTTCCTCACAACAAAGTGAATATGCTCAGTTGAATCCCGCCATTGGGGCTGTTCACACAGGTCAGCAGCCGAATCAATAATATTCATATAAGCAGCAGGGTCCTCTTCAGACATCCTGGTTAGCTGCTCAAGGCATCCGCTGGCATAACCCTCTGCGCCGGCGTAAGTCACAATGGAAACTCCGCACTTCTCCAGTTCGTCCCTGGCCTTAGGCGGAATGGTGAAATACGCTTCGGTAAAGCCTTGCTGGGGCCCTTCCTGGGAATACTCTCTGGTAAGATTGTATACCTGGTTGATATCCCTGTAGAATTCCGGCGATTCAGTTATGAGTGAACGGATAACCCCCCAGGAGTTAATGTAAGCAATTATGGCCGCAGCGCCCGGCTTGAGTATTCTGAGCAGTTCTGAAAGCGCCTGAACCCGGTCTTCAGGCTTGACCAAATGATACATGGGGCCCATGAAGAGCGCCGCATCGTATCTACTGTCCCCGAGAAAATCCAGGCAGCAAGCACTTCCGGCAAAAACGCCGCTGGGCATAAGGCCGAGTTCAGCCATCTTCCCTCTTGCTA
>DUTL01000247.1 GCA_012842105.1 Candidatus Fermentithermobacillaceae bacterium
AAGTATCACCTGCTAATCATAGATTTTGAGTTCCCTTCCGAATGTGCCATCCGCCAGAGAGGCATAGAATTGTGATGTTAGGTCCTGGGCCGTGACAAAACGCACCTTGTAGCCTGCTTTGATAGCTTCGTAGCCAAGGGCTACTGCCAAATGTGACTTCCCTATCCCACTAGGCCCCAAAAACAGGATGTTTTCGGCCGAACGCACGAAATCCAAGTTGGCCAGCTTCCTAATGCGGGTTTCGTCCACTGTAGGCTGCAATGCAAAATCAAAATCATCTATTGTCTTCAGGCTGGGAAATTTGGCCTTGTGCAAATTGGCCTGTTTAAGCGTAACATCCCTGGCAGAAACCTCTTCCTGAACCAAGTATTCCACCAGCCGAACAGGGTCGTTGAATTGCCCCAGTCTTTCTCCGGACATCTGCGGCACATTTATCGTATTTGATATCCCCTAGACCTGGCCGGATCCAAGTTGCTGTTTCAAGTAATCTCAGATTGCTACGAACAAAGGAGCGTGGTCATAACCACAAATTTGGAATTCAGCAAGTGAGTGAATATTCTCTATGACGAGCAGATGACAGCCGCTATGATAGACCGCCTGGTACATCACAGCTACCTTCTGCTATTTGAGGGCCAAAGTTACCGGATCAAGAATTCGCTAATGAGAAATCGACCATAAAATTCCCAGGGAGCCTACTGCAAACCGAATGTGCAAAAACAGGGAAAATTGGCTTGCAAAAAACAGTTATAAGTATCATGGCGTAATCCCGTTTCCCTTTTGGGCTACTACGATCAACGGATGCTATTAGTGCTTCCACTTCTTCTTTTGTGTACGTGGAGGGGAGCTTAGGCTGTCTTACGTATTTATCTTTGGGAACCATCTGTGAGCAATCAGTTTCGGTCAATCCTTGGTCATAAAGATACCCGAAATATCCTTTGAGGACTGAAAGATTTCTGTGTCTGACGTATGGGGTGCAGAACCCCAGTTGATTCGCATAGTTCATCAAAACCTGCCGGGTTATTAAGCGCACATCGTGTATGTCAGTGTCTTCCAGATGGCTGAGGAAATGTTGGAAACGGTGCTTGTATTCCTCAACGGTTCCACGGGAAATTCCGTAAGATGTTCTGTAGTCGATGTAGCTCCGCCTCGTCTGACCGACAGCACCATGCAAATCGCGGAATTTGTGGCAGCGTTTAAATTTAACGGCACCAGTTTCAAGGAACTCAGTTAAGACATTGGCACACTGTATGATATCTTTTTTCCAACGGTCAAGGTCCTCATATGTCCTGGTCCCAATTAAGTGGTAGATAAAGGCTTCGCCGACAGTAGCAGTGTAATACTGCAGATTGTTTTCCTTCTGGTATTACTCAAGGTTTGATCGCCAAATTGGGATTTGTCATCTTCATGTTATGCTTATTTTGTGCGGTTCATATATTCTTCGAAGGCCTTGATTCTATCCTGCCTGTTTCGAGCAATCTCGATTTGATAGCGATGTTGTAAAGATTCCAAATATATACTATAGCCACGCCACACAATTTTTTCATACTCGGAGTGTTCGTAACCGCACCACACAGTTTTTTTATGCTCAGGTTGACGGCTTTCCAAGTCCCATATTTCATCTGCCGTTACCTCAATCATAGCCCCGGTTAAGAACATTCGTCCAAAATATTTCAAAGGGTTTTCAAAATATTTCGAAGGGCTTATATCTTCACTTCCCGTGAACGGCGCAATAACCGAATCGGAGAAATGAAGATAACATATATCTTTAGCCTTGTAATAATCCCTTGTGTGAACAACTATATCAATATCAAACGGTTTTACGTTTACACCACGTAAAGCATCGCCTGCACTGCCAACTATGTACCATTCGATTCCGGTTTCATTGAATTTTTGCGCCAACATCTCCAAAGGGATTTGCCAATCAATACCAGACAACAATTTTTCGAACATCACTCGCCCCAAACGGCTAAAATTGCTACTAACAAGCTCTTTTTCACGTTGGTCTGAAAATGCGCTTTGTGGATATGATAAAAGAAATTTGTCATTGATTTTTCTCCACTCCATGTGTTGGATAACATCTTCGAGCTGTGCGTTCTCTACGTCTTCAACGCAAAAGATAAATGCTGAATCGGTTTCATAACAATAACATTTCATAATAGTTCCCTCCCGTACATAATATAGATAAATTGGAAGTTCTTTTTCATTTTGACATATAGAACAAAGGAGGTCGATCCATTAAGGGATCGACTTCCTTTGACAAACCATATGGTGGAGCCGAAGGTAATCGAACCCACGACCTCCTGAATGCCATTCTAGAAGGGGACGTTAAGCCTAGTCTAGCATGGTTCGAGGTAGTCTTAACTGCACTGCTAGCCTAAGCCTGCTAACCAGGAAAGAAATGACCTTTGTCTAACCTTGTTTAGCCTATTCTGTTTTGCCTTGCAGTCAAACTGCAGTCATTTTTCTTTATGCTTATCCCAAATAAAAAGCCCCAGAGACCTAATCTCGCGGTATCTAGTCTGGGATGAAGACAACCACCGGCTATGCTATGTGTGAGCGGCCATAGTAAAATCCCCATAAACGGACACGGAGGTTCCCCACCCCCCAGGGTGACAATATCACTGTCCGGTAACAAAGAACAATAGATTGCTTGACAGCCCATCTCATTATCGATATAATATGGCCAAAAGGGGAATATGTGTAAGTTGCTGTCTCCTAGGTAGGCGAACGACAGTGCAATTTGGCACTCATGATCACGACACCTAGAACATCTTGGAAAGATGCAGTAGCACCGATATACTCCACAATAAGTATAACCATCATAATTCTGTTACCAGATCTACCATCTGATTCATGTCTGCAATTGTTGTAAACCTCATTATGAAAGGAGGGAAGATAATGCTGGTTTTGACACCAGGCAACAATGCTATAGAAGGGTGCCTCCTAGTCTGCAAATGCTTTCTTGGATGCCATTTCACAAAACCGCCTGAGGATCAGAACTGATGGGTGTAGGCTTCCACAATGGGTTTTTTCAGGTATTTCCTTGAAAAGGACTAGAAAAAACAAGGATAGAAATTTGGAGTTGATAACATGCAACTGTCCAAATATACCCTGACAGATGATATCAGCTCAGACATGCAAATAGTTATAAGTACCGTTTCAAACGCTGCAGTAGTCTTACCTAGAGCCTTCTTAGAGAAGATACTTCTACAAATGGACAGAGAAGAGATTTCTGAGGAAGAAATGGAATGGATAACCGAACTCCGCAAAATGCACATAATTGTAGACGATTCAGAACACGATAGGGCATTGATACGAGCGGCCATTAGAAATGCCCTCATGCACATGAGTCGAACACTTGTTGTAGCTGTCTGTCCTACACTTGACTGTAATCTGGCATGTCCCTACTGTTATGAATGGCAACAGCGACGGCCCGGGGCAATGACAGATACCGTTGCCGAAGCCACAGTTGGCTTTGTGGAACGTGCATTACGGCATTTTAGACCACAAGAATTGGTTCTTCATATCTATGGCGGAGAACCACTGCTGTATCCAGACATCTCCCTTGACATTACTCGCCGGGTAGCGGATATGGCAAAGGCTCAGGATGGCATGGGATTTAGTTTGCATGTAACAACAAACGGGGTGTTGGCGACATCAGAAACTATGGCCCATTTCGCAAAATACAGTTGTATACCAGGAAAAAAAGGACTTTCTGTGCAAGTGACCATTGATGGTCCCCCCAGTATACATGACAAGCGCCGTAAAACCTTGGATGGACTGGGTACCTATGAAACTATCATAGCCAATTGTCTTGCTCTAGAGGAAGATTGGCAATTGAGTTTACGTGTTAACCTAGATACGGAAACAAAACCCAGTGTTCGCACTCTTTCAAGGGAACTGGCAAAATTGCCGTGGAAGAAGAAACCCCACTTGTACTTCAGTCCGACTCAAAAGTGCAACACTTCACACGATCGCAACTGTTTTGCAGTCAAAGAATGGGATGAAGAACTATCTTCAGCTTGGCGAGATGCAGCCGAATACGGCTGGGATACATGTTCTCATATGAGATACGGTCTCTGTTCCTACCACTCCGGGACTGTTTTCCTCATAGATCCAGTAGGATACTTGTACACTTGCCAGGCATTTGTCGGTAACGAGAAAATGGCTATAGGCAACGTTTATTCTGCGCCCGATGACTTTCTGCCTACATACTTTAAACAAACACACTCCAACCTATGGGAAACATGTTTGGACACTTGCGAACTCTTACCATACTGTGCTGGTGGGTGCCGCTCCTATGCTTACTTCGACGGAAAGATCAATGAGATTTACTGTATGAAAGACATGCTGCGCCAAGCTGCTCTTTCTTACTATAAGTTTAAGTACAAGGATGCTATTGATGAATTTTGCTCGAAGGTTGTACATGTTTGACGTTCTCACAACAACAGTCCTTTAATTTTGGGGATAGACCAAAATATGTTTGAGGGGGTGTTATCAGTGCTAATACTCGATAGAGGTGGCGTCGTCATTGCGGGGTGCTCAATAATCCATTTTTCATGTTGTCTTGGATGTTGGTACGAAAAAAATGATTCAGACTAGATTATGCTATCGTGTTGGAATAAGCTGTCATGTAGAATAAGGAGGACCGTTATGCTCGTTCTATGTCGTGGCACATGGAATATGGCAGGTTGTGGCATCTTGTTCTCGATCGGTTGCGGATGTTTCCTCGGATGCCATTACAAGGAGAATGCCAACTAGTTAGCAATTCTTCTGCTTGTTGCACGGTAAGGGCATTGTGGTTTGCTAATCCACTGCAAGTATCACGAAGAGCAAACCACTGCCCTTATCGAATCTCATTGGAGGTGGTCTGTTTGCCTCAACAGGAACAACAAGATATTAGGCGCATCTTATCGTCTATCAGCCCGTACATAAAGAAGCAACGCTTAACTATTATCGTAATGATAGCGGTTGGTTTGCTTACTGCGGCCGCAGTGCTCTTGACAGCGCGGGTACTACAAGGTGTTATCAATGCCATGGTAGCTGGTGACAACCCAGCACTGTACAAATATGTACAATATGCCGTCTTTGTGGGTGCGGTATCTATCTGTCTTGCTTACCTGCGTACATATACTGCTACTTCTTTGACAGAACGCATTGTAGCTGATTTGCGCCTGGATGCCGCCAAATCTATCTCCAATGCACAAGTTTCTGTGCTGGAACAAAGAGCCTCGGGAGACATTCTCTCTGTCTTAAGCAATGACCTTGGGACTATTAGTTTCACTCTAAGCAACCACTTACCCAGATTACTTCTACAACCAATTTTAGCTGTGGCTGCTCTTACATACTTGATATGGACTAACTGGCAATTGACCCTAGTAGTCATGGTCCTATTGCCTGCTTTCATGCTACTGGCGGGGAAGATGAGCGCCCCTATCCAAAGGCTCGGTGTTGCAATGCAACAATCCCTAGCTAAGGTTAGCCAGGTGGCACAAGAACACATTCGAGCCATCTCAACGGTGAAGGCACTTACTTTAGAAAGTACTGCTGCTTCAAAACACGAAACAGCTGTTGCCGACAGCGTCAAACATGAAATTGATTTTGCCAAGAGAATGATTTGGATTTCCGGCCTGTCAGGTGGCTTCACTATCTTACCTTTTATCGTTTGTTTTGGATTTGGCGGATACCTGACAATCCGCGGCCATCTATCACCTGGCCAATTGCTTGCGTTCATCCAATTACTAGGACACGCTACTTTCCCCATCACAGGTTTGGCCCCGCTTCTGGGTGAGTTGCGAAGATCAGTCGGGGCTTTTGATCGCATGATTCGTTTGTTCAGTATACCTCAAGAGCCTTGTGGTGGCGCCATCATCTTACCTGATGAAAGTGAACCTGCCATCGCTTTTCACGATGTCTCTTTTGCTTACCCAGACGGAATGTTTGCTCTTAAAAATGTCAGTTTTAGCATTGAATCAGCCCAACATGTGGCTATTGTGGGGCCAAGCGGAAGTGGCAAATCAACTGTCTTAAAGCTCATCGCCGGCCTGTATATACCAACATCTGGATCTATCTGTGTGTTGGGTCACGATCTGCAAGATTGGGATCTTGCCAAACTCCGCAGGCAGTTAGCTTACGCCGGTTTGGAAGCTTATGTGTTCCATAGTTCGGTCCGCGACAACGTAATACTCGATGCTTCTCCGAAACACGATAACGACAAGCGGCTGGAAGCAACCTTGTCGGCAGTAACAGCTGAAGACTTTGTGAGCGCCTTACCTCAAGGACTCGATACCACCCTTGGTGAAGATGCCAGCACTTTGTCGGTAGGACAGCGACAAAGGCTCAACTTAGCTAGGGCGCTATACCGGGACAGCAAGATCTTGCTCTTGGACGAAGCCATTTCCGCGCTCGACACCAATACAGAACAAGTGGTTCTTGAAAACATCTGGCCATATCTATCAGGCAAGACGGTTATTTCCATTGCCCACCGGATGAGTGCCTTACAAAATGCAGACAGAATTCTCGTTATGGACCGCGGCCGGCTCGTAGAAGATGGTACACATGCCAGTTTACTGCAAAAGGGTGGCTTATATGCCCAGTTATATAATCAGCAGGCCCAAGATGCTGAAGACGGAGAGGTGAAAGCTAATGCGTAATACCTTATCCAGGTTATGGCAGATGTTTCCCGGGCAGCGCTACGCGTACTTCATATCATTGGGACTTGCGGCTACAGCCAAAGCATTGGGAGAGGTGTTCGTGGCGGTAACTTTGGGCGGCCTGATAGACGCAGCAGTGGGCCTTGATATTACACTATTGATGCAAGTACTTGCCCGGTTCATAGTCGGATTTGCCCTTCTAATGTTGTTTAGTGCCTTAACCCGCATCTGGTTTGAATCTGCTGTGGCCCGCATGACAGGCAAACTACGCCAGGCAGTTTTCGAACACGTTTTGCAGCTGCAAATGTCTCAATTTGAAGATTACCATTCAGGAGAATTGCATTCCCGCCTTGCTAACGACATACAAACAGGTTCCAGGGCTTACGGTGATTCGGTTTACAATGTTGCAGAAACACTAATCTGGGCACTGGCTTCAACTGTGTACTTGTTTGCCGCAGCATGGCAGATGGCCCTGGCAGTTTGCATACTTGGCCTGACAATCATGCAACTCAACAGGTGGCTTGCTGTGAAACAACGGGCCTTAAGCAGAACTGTGCAAACCGCAAGGGGCAAGCATATGATGCGCATTTCGGATCTTTTGCTGGGGCACAAAGTCATTCGCTTTTTCGGTATTCAATCTCATATCCAGGGCTTTGCCGAAAAAGATAACGACATCCTCTTAGAAGCTAGTCTGGGTCGAGCGGAACACGCAGCTAAAGCTAGTGCTGTAAACGAGTTATCGTCTAACCTTAGTTTCTTAGGCTTGGTAGTGGTGGGCGCTTGGTTGTCATTACGCGGCCACTTAAGTGTAGGAACTGTTGTGGTGGCATTGCAGCTGCAAACCGGTACATCTGAATTGTTCCTCAATATAGGTAAACTAATCTTCAACCTCCAGGAAGCATTAGCGGGGCTGGACCGTATTTGGGAACTGCTCGACACACCTACTGAGCCTCAGGGGCAAAGACAACTGTCTGCAATACCTGAGAAGGTTGAGATTGAATTCCGTTCTGTAGATTTTTCCTACGATGGCAAGACACCGGTGCTTAAGGATGTGTCTTTTGCTGTAACTCCAGGCAAGACTTTTGCCCTTGTAGGCCCAAGTGGCAGCGGCAAAAGCACCATATTGAAATTGCTGTTGGGGTACTATCAACCTCAAGCTGGAAGTATTCTGATCAACGGCCAGGATATCGCTGAGTTCAACAAGGGTGAACTACGGAAGTGTTTTGCTGTTGTACCTCAAAGGACATTTTTGTTTACCGGTAGTATCGCCCATAATGTGGGCTTGGGCCGAAAAGGGGCTACAACTGAAGAGATTCTGGACGCACTGGAAATAGCTAATGCCCAAACGTTTGTCAACGAGCAACAAGCCGGGCTTGAAACGTTGGTGGGCCCCGACGGTACGGGGTTTTCTGACGGCGAAAAACAACGGCTGGCAATTGCACGGGCGGTAGTGAGAAACGCACCTGTATTGCTCCTGGACGAGCCAACTTCCGCCCTGGACAGCGAATCTGAGCGATTGCTGCAGGGTGCTATGAGCCGGCTTAGAGCTGGACGCACCTGCCTGGTAATTGCTCACCGGCTATGGACGATCAACACAGCAGATAAAATCTTGGTCTTGGACAACGGCAGGTTAGTTGCCCAAGGAAGCCATGATGAGCTTATGAAACAGCCTGGGGTTTACAGGGAGTTAGTCTTGGCAGGTATCAAATCAGACACGGCCTAGAGGCTGCCATAGCCCGTTCACAGCGGAAGAACCGGAAGAGGTGGTTCAAGAGAGCTGTCCTAAATCATTAGCAAGTTAAGGCAGGCCAAGGGAAAATAGGCAATTCGGATACTTTATTATGGAGGTAATGAGAGTGAAGGCCCTTTTGATAGGCACGCCGCCTTGCTTCATCTTGTACGCCTGCCCAGAAACCGTACGAGTTGCCCTTCGAATCCTTCTGTCAAGGTCCTTAGGGCTTAAAATGTCTTGTATGTTAGCAATGTGCTTGGCATACCGATCCAGTGTCCCTTCAAAATGTTTAACCAGTGCAAACAGCATAGATCTTAAGCCGGGTGGACCCCAACTCCGTCCCCTTTTCTTAAGTCGATTGGCAAACCTATCTACATTTGATTCTGCTGCTCCCATCCCACGCAGGCCTGTAACGTCATAACCTCTTTCTTTAAGACGCATCCGGTAATCCCCAAAAGGCTCAGACAGCAGCCGTGTGTGATTCACTAGGCTCTTTAACCCACTAAGATATTGCTGGTTAGTGATTTGGGGTTTAGCACGCTCCAAGGATTCATGAAGGGCCTTGATATCGCCATTTGCCACTGCGTTTAAACTGGCCTTAACCTCTCCTGTGCCGCGTAGATATCGTTTTAAGTCACGGATTAGGTGATATCTATCTACCTGGTACATACTCTTAGGAAAAAGGCTACTCCCTTCAGCAATCCATGGTGCCCTGTCTCCATTGATTACTACCATGGTATCTTCATCAATGTCATAAAGACTGTAAGGGTGTCTGCTGGCATCATCCCAGAAGTCCTTAGAGTCGAAGCTGTGCAAGAAACTTGACCCTTTGGTTTGTGAGTGGAACGAGAGGCCACTGGGAGAAAAATGCTACCCGTTTGTTCTTATGGATGCAATTGTGATAAAAGTACGC
>DUTL01000248.1 GCA_012842105.1 Candidatus Fermentithermobacillaceae bacterium
CGCAAATGGCAAGGGCAGCAGGGATCCATCTGGTTGTTGCGACACAGCGGCCGTCTGTGGATGTAATCACAGGAACAATCAAAGCAAATATCCCTTCACGCATTGCCTTTGCAGTGTCATCGCAGATAGACTCAAGAACCATTTTAGACATGGGCGGGGCAGAAAAACTTCTAGGCCGTGGCGACATGTTGTTCTTCCCTGTTGGAGCAGTCAAACCCCTGCGCGCGCAAGGATCATACCTGTCTGAACGTGAAATCGATGAAATAGTATCGTTTACATCCAGCCAGGCCAAACCTCAATTTGCCCAGGGGGTGCTGTCAGTTCCTGAGTCCACGCCTGCAATGCCTCAAATACAAGATGACCCGCTGTTTCCGCAAGCTGTTAGGATTGTCATCGAGGCAAAACAGGCATCGGTCTCACTGCTTCAGAGGAGGCTCCCTATTGGCTATTCAAGGGCCGCCAGGTTGATCGATGCCATGGAGTTGAAGGGTTATGTCGGCCCCTACGAAGGCTCAAAGCCCAGGGAAGTTAAAATATCCATAAATGAATACCTGCGTCTGTTTGAAAACCAGGGCGAAAGCGTCAATCCGCAGCCTGAAGCCGGAACAGGGCCCGGCCAACCAACCGGAGGCCCCCGGTAGCAGGTTCCTGATACAACGTAGAGTTGCCAAGGTACCGCTTGTTACCGGCTTGTGAGGCGGTTAATGAACCCTACCGGGTTGGCCAGCCGTGCGCCCCCTTTAAACGGTGTTGCCGTATCCCACAACAGTTCCAGTATCTCCTGTTCCGTTACACCAGGTTCCACCTGAACCCCGAGAGTGGCCAGGCCGGCAATGTAACCTGTAGCCCAGCTGAGCCCGCTTGAACCGTAATACGTGTATTCATTGGCCCCATGGACATCTGGAACCGTAACGTAATCCACCGGTACGGCCAGCGCCCTCTGTGATTCATCAAGAGTCATGGCCAGCCAGTCTTCAAAATCCACATAGTCTTTATACATGTACGCAACATATAAGAAGGTGTTTATTGTTTCAGCCTCAAGCCAGTCCAGGGCCTCCTCGCAGGTAAGCAACTCTTTAAGTATGTATACTGCGTCTTCCCACGAGGCGGCTGACCGTGATTCCAACCTCCCGGCGATTTCGCCCCTTGCCCGGCTCCACGACCACAACCCATAGTTTGCAGGGTCATCTCTGTCTTTGTCAGGCGGGCACCCGGCCCCTGTCACCGGAAGAGCGGACATCCCCGGATATATCACGACAATGCCTTGTTGCCTGGCCTTCTCAATTGCATCAAACAACTCTCCCGCTCCGCCGGAAACGCCGGCATCCTCCACTCCCTTGGCAATGGCTGCTACACGAATTTTGTCTTGCTCTGAAAGGCTTTGCTGAAGTTCCAGCATTTTGTGTATGGCCTCTGCGTACTGAACATATGGCTCTTCACCGTCAGGAACGGCAAAGTAATACAAGGTAGCTTCAGGCGCCACTCCGTCCCTTCCTGCAAGCAGGCCGGCAACAGCGGTTCCGTTCAACGAAGGCTGCCCTGTACCCGAATGGCCGGATGCCACCTCAATGTAGCTAAAACCAGGGCCGAATGCCTGGTGTTCGCTTAAAGTCGGCCTATCTATTACAGCTACTGCCACGCCTTTGCCGGTTATTCCTTTCTGTGCAAGGGTGCTCAACCCCAGCCCCAGGTACTTTCCTTTTTCAAGAATCTCACCCGGAAGATCCCATCCGGGCATACTCTCGTCTTCCGGCCACTTTGTTGACGTGTCGAAAGTAAATGTATGGAATATGGCTGCCTCTTCCTTGAAGCTAATCATGGAAACATCTGCGCCTCTAAGGTCGAGAAAACGGTTTGAGCCAATAACAGGTTCAGGAATATCTTCAAAAAGATTCTCATCCCTGTTGCCGCTCAATCCGGCATAAATGAAGATTCCGGCCAGAGAGCCCAGCATCATGGCTGCAACAAGCAGGAGAATCAGTATTTTCTTCAAGGATAGACCCCCCTCGCAGGCAAGTATAGCATTGTTTGGCTCAACCAGGAATACTCAAGCTAAACCGGAGCAATC
>DUTL01000249.1 GCA_012842105.1 Candidatus Fermentithermobacillaceae bacterium
AGGCGCATAGCCTGGGGGTCAAAGAATCCGCACTCACCGGTGGTGTTCTCACCCATATGATAATATTGCTTGAAATATAGGCCCAGCCTGTCAGTGCTTGGGCAATCTACGCTAATCGACCGGGCCCACACCGGGCTGTAGGGATCTACACAGTCGCTCATTCTCACTGACAGAGGCATAAGTTTATGGTTAAACCGCCAATTAAAGCACATTCCCTTTCCATATTTGCCCTGTGTATGCCAGATGCTGCCTCCAACATCGTGAAAACCGCCATTATACCAGAGCAAGCATTTGTTCTCGGTGCCTTCGGCCACATGATTGGTGAGCCCAACTACGGGCCAGAACATCTCCCTTGTTCTTGCTTCGGGGTCAAATCCCAAATATAGATTTCCATTTCCAAGGACACATAATCTCATGCAATGACTCCCAATCAATACTCTCGAATAAAATACGGGGTTATTCCTCATATTTACTTAGAGCCGGTCATTTAATTCAGTGGCTTGTTCCGATTTTAGCCTGACGGGAGGAATACTATTCACAATGTGGTTTTTCATAACAGCAATCGCCCTGGCAGTGCTTTTGCTCGCCTTCTTTCGCTTCAGGCAGAGCGCTGACGTTCATTCCCAGAAACCTCAAACACACATGGAGATATCCACCGGTATAGGCATACTTCCGGAAGAAATTGATGCAAGCAAAGCCGCCCAAACTGACCGGCAAACAGGGGTTGCGCTTCCCAGAACCCCTCCTGCACAGGAACAGGGCCATGATGGGTCACTGGCATCAGTCGATCTACGCAAGGTCAACGTATCCAAAGAGGTAGAATTGGTATGGGAAGCAGGCGAGGTTGTCCAATTTCAACCTGGAGCCTGGGCGGTTGCCAAGGACCCTTCTGAATATTCCCATGAAGGCAGAGAGAAAGACGCCCTAGAACACCCAGGGGAACCATCCGAAGAAAGGTATTCCCTTCCTCAACGTTACGGAGCCGACCGGCTGGTTCTAATGGCCAGAGACCCTTACTGGGTCTACGCATACTGGGAGATAACCCACGAAAAATATAGAAACATGTACGAGAAGCATTTGCATGACTGGGGGCTTTCCCGCCCTGTACTTAGAGTCCGTGACCTCGCCCCCGGTTTGGGCCAGAAGGCAGAAATGGATATCTTCCTGAATGACCAGGCAGACAACTGGTATCTCAACATCCCAAGGCCGCAGCATACCCTGGTGGCGCAGCTGGGAAGACTGTTTCCGGACAACGTATTTGTGAGCTTTGTTACGTCTAACATAATCACCCTCCCGGCAGATGCGCCCTCAGACCACATTTGCCTCGAATGGGCCCCTCTTGGCTGGCAAGATCGATACCTGGAATTCAGGACGAAAATTGGAATAAGCTCGCCGTGGATATGGAGGAACAACACAAATGACTAAAGGTTTCCTGAGCATTGTGCTTCATGCGCACCTGCCTTTCGTGAAACACCCGGAAATGGAAGACTGCCTGGAGCAAAGATGGCTCTTTCAGGCAATCACTGAAACATACATTCCTGTCCTGAAATCCTTGTTCACCCTTTCAGAAGAAGACATTCCCTTCAGGATAACGGTTTCCCTGTCCCCTCCCCTGCTCGACATGCTCAATGACAGTTTGCTTCAGCAACGTTACAAGAAGTACCTTGAGAACTTAATTGAACTGGCTGAAAAAGAGACTGTCAGGGTTAAAGGAGACATTAGCCTGGAACCCCTTGCCCGTATGTACCTGAACAAGTTCAGAGAAACGTACTACGATTACACTGACAGGTTCGGGTATAACCTGATACAACCATGGGCCTCACTTCAATCGGCAGGACATGCAGAATTATGCACATCTGCCGGTACCCATGCATATCTGCCACTCTTGCTCACCAAGGAAGCTATCAAGGCACAAGTGAAAACAGGCTTGGACACCTTCAGGCGCCATTTCGGCCACACACCTACGGGTTTCTGGCTTCCTGAATGCGCATACACACCTGACACAGAGCCGGCAATGAAGGAAGAAGGCATTAAGTACTTCATCCTGGAGACCCATGGAGTGCTGTTTGCCATCCCAAGGCCGAGGTTCGGGTTTCATGCCCCTGTAGTGACCCCCAAGGGCCTAATGGCTTTCGCCCGTGATCCGGATTGCTCTAAGCAAGTGTGGAGCGCAGATGAAGGCTATCCCGGAGACCCGTGGTACAGAGAGTTCTACAGAGATATTGGGTACGACCTTCCCACGGATTACCTGGACAAAGCATTGCCCGGAAACACAAGGGTGCCTGTTGGGATAAAATACCATAGAGTGACAGACAGAAAAAGCAACCACAAGGAAATTTATCGCCCTGACATAGCAAGGCATAAGGCATGGGAACATGCAGGCAACTTCATGTTCTGGCGTAACAAGGAAGCAGAATTCTGGGGGGAAATATATGGCAGGAAGCCAGTTATGGTTGCGCCTTACGACGCTGAACTCTTCGGCCACTGGTGGTACGAAGGCCCTCTATGGTTAGAGAACCTGCTGCGTCGCATGGCGACGGAAAAGCAACACGTCAAGGCTATAACGTTGTCTCAATACCCTGAATACTATCCTGTTAACCAGATAGCTCAACCATCGGTGTCAGGTTGGGGATACAAAGGCTATCATGAGGTATGGCTTGAAGAGTCAAACCATTGGATCTATAGGCACCTGCATCACTGTGAAGAGGCCATGGCCCGCCTGTCAAACAGCTTCAAAGACGCCTCCGGCCTGGCGAAGAAAGCGTTGAATCAGGCAGCGCGCGAGCTAATGCTGGCCCAAGCTTCTGACTGGCCATTCATAATGAAATCAGGAACAGTACATCAAT
>DUTL01000250.1 GCA_012842105.1 Candidatus Fermentithermobacillaceae bacterium
GTGATTTTGCCGCCCTGTACTTCTACAGACACCTGTATGGGCCCGAATAACCCCTCGCCGGTGCCCTCATAAGTACCGTCAGCCAGTTGCGAAATATTTATGGCGCTAGAATCGGCAGCAAACGCCTTCAAAGCATCCTTGACTGCATTAATGATACCTTCACTGGTAAATGTAGCTCCCGAGATTGCATCTACGTCAACTACCTGCTTCTCAACTATGGCCTTGGGAATTCCCGAAATTGCAGGGTCGGCAATTCCGTCGCTCTCGCTGTGATCAAGTACCTTAATTTCTGTGATTTTGCCGCCCTGTACTTCTACAGACACCTGTATGGGCCCGAACAATCCTTCTCCGGAACCTTCATATGTTCCGTCAGGAACTGATGCAATGTCTATACTAAGTCTTCCACCGGGAGCAATGATTGCCGATAGGAAGTTGTATGCTTTGCTGACCCCGGCCTTTACTGCCCCTGAAGATACGGTGGCGCCTGAAATACCGTCTACCCCGGCTGGGTTATCATTGCCGCTAAACCGCGACAAGAATGCCTCATCTTTGACACGAGTGCCAATGCCAGGCGTTTCAGACATGGTGATGATCTCTACCTTGGTTATTGTTGCTTTCGTATCTACGCCAACCATCATCTGAATAGGGTTGGAACCGTAGCCCTGGGCTTCTACCTGCATAGCCGCTCCTATCACTTCGGAGCCGCTCTTGCCCAACCAGTAAGATACACCGTCTTGCTCTTGCTGCTCAATAGCTGAAGCCCCGGGAATGACCTCTCTTGCTGCATTCAGAAGATCTTCCTCGGCACGTTTGTCAATTATGGGCTTGGTCTTAGCGTAGACTGCCGCCAGTCCAAGACCGGACAATGCACATATGAGTGCCAGAATCAAACCTAGCCTGGCCACTTGCTTCATGTCAGCCTACCTCCTCAAAGTCACAGGCTTCAAACTGCATAGATTACCACTTAGAATGATAACACATCACCAATCGTTTGTGCAGGAGGAAGCGAACCCGGTATTGTGTTAAGATATAGGCAATATCTGCAATGCTAATTCTTGGAGGATCAAACCATTCATGGGAAAAGTAGAATTAGACCACGGAATGGCCAGATATGTTGTCAACGGCGAAATATATTATGTAAAGCGACACTTTACTCCTTCGTTGCTTCCCAACCGCTCTTCCCGCAGGTTCGTTGTCCATGAGACTTTCTTCAGCTACGGCCCTGTTGAGAAAATCGTGAGCCTTCTGGGAACAGGAAGAGTTAACGTTGTATCGGTGAAGTTAGCTCATGAGATGAACCTGAGCCGGGAAAACATAGAAAAGCTTACCGAACTCGTCGGGCCTGAGTTTTACTTCTCAAGAGCTGCCTACCAATATGATAAGAGCGCCCTGCCTCACCAAGATCCTGAAACAGCCATGGGATTCCAAGTAGTGTTTGATACCCTGGTTAGGAATTGGGATGACGGGGAAAGGAACATATGGCAGGTATCTGGTGTTCCTGTTTGGTTCGACTTTGGGGCAAGCCTTGATCCCCGGTGCCAAAACATATACCGTTTCTTGCTCAAACTGCAAGACGCAGCGGAAACCGGGCGAATCTCGTCAATTAAACGTTACTTTGAGGAATATTCGCGGCAAAGAAACAACATCCTTAAGGAAGCAATAGACCTGTTTAAGAACATATCGCTAAGCGAGATTAGAACCATCGTTGGGTTCGCCGAAATTGACTTTGCCGGTTTTTTCGCAGAATACCTTGCAAAGAACATTTCCCAAATTGACGAAGACATTGATATAATAAGAGGAGCATTTTTGCGCCAGGAGATCAGAAGCGATCGTTCGCTTATCTTCACGTCTATGCCCAAAGACTCCTACTGGCGTCAGATCAAATAGAACCGTAACCGGGCAAAAAAGTAAGCCTCTGT
This sequence comes from Candidatus Fermentithermobacillaceae bacterium, assembly GCA_012842105.1. Lineage (GTDB taxonomy): Bacteria > Bacillota > Sulfobacillia > Fermentithermobacillales > Fermentithermobacillaceae > DTU015. The sequence continues at coordinate 1,920 of DUTL01000250.1, forward strand.
AACTATGTTAATGGGCATGCATATAGGTATGTAAGAACAGGTAAGGCAAATCGGGCAAACCGGGGGAAATTATTGGCTAAGAAACGTGGATTCCGAATAGACTTACACGTACACTCTATGTACTCAGGCGAGTCTTTGGCAGACCCGAGAGATATCATAGAGTCAGCTCTTGAGAAAGGGCTTGATGCAATTTGTATCACCGAGCACGAGAGTTTGCATGCCAGCCGCCCTTTTGAAGAACTGAAGAAGGATTACCCATCACTTATTGTTCTAAGAGGAGTAGAACTTTCTACAGACGCAGGCCATATGCTTGTGTATGGAATTGAAGACTCGGTCTGGAACGACTGGGGAAAACACAACTTGTGCAACGCCCAAGAACTGATAGTCCGGGCAAGAAACCTCGGTGGGCTGGCCATACCTGCGCACCCATGGCAAATTGTTGAGGGTGCAGGCAGCCACGACGGAGTGCAGATTGCCGTAGACGACAGAATCGCGTCTCTCAGAAATCTCACCGCCCTAGAAGTATGCAACGGTAAACAGGCAAGCAACCCAATCATATGTGAAATATTAGGCGCTTTTGCCAAGCAAATGGGGCTAGGCAGGATTGGCGGAAGCGATGCCCATGTGCCCGAAAAAGTCGGCCAGGCCTACACTGTTCTTAAGGCTCCTGTGTATTCTTCCAGAGACCTTGTCAATGCTCTCCTCTCAAAGATGTACTATCCTCAAAGTTCGTGCTGAAATTATGCCCCATGGTTGGTTTCAGCCGGTTGTTTGATCCTGCTGGTGTTCCCTCTGGTTTTCGAAAAGCTGTGTGGATTTCATACAGGCCCTGAGGAAAGTTGAGAGGGAACACCAGCAGGATCAAACAACCGGCTGAAACCAACCATGGGGCATAATTTCAGCACGAACTTTGAGGATAGTACA
>DUTL01000251.1 GCA_012842105.1 Candidatus Fermentithermobacillaceae bacterium
AAAGCTACACCTTGCTCGAGATTCTCTGCCGCTGCGCGCATAACCCGGGAAACAGCTGGAGGCGTCTCCACAGCCATCCGTTCAAGCGCCGTCTTGAGGGGTATACCTGCTTTAAGGAACGCCGAAAGTTCCATGAGCGCCATACCCTTATCAACTTTATTCACAACGCGGCTGCTCTTGAAAAAGCCTCGCAACCCACTGGGGGAAGTAGCCTCTTTCAAAGATGTTACGACGTATCCTTGATCGTGCATTTCCTGAAGAAACAAGGCCACATTACCTATCTCGACAGTGTCTTGAGTTCTCTTTCCGGTTTCTCCGTGTATAGCGCAATACCTGTATGTAGCCAAGCAGTTTCCCCCCCCAGCATGACTTCTCGCAATCGAACTGCCAGCCGAAAACCAAACTCCGCCCAGCCCTCTTGTCTCTTGGCCATGTGGCCTATACCCTGCCTGCCCTCACGTTTTCATTGAATGGCAGTTCGTATACTGTTCGTCTCTCTCGGCAGATATGTGTGAAATTCTGCACAAACGCTTTTTCAGAAGCCATATCACCAGTGCAATCATCTACACAGCCATTATACAGTCACTCAGACTGTCATCCATATAATCCTGCGCACCCAAATATCAATTCTCGCCTGTACTGAAAACACTGAGTACTTCGTCCCAGGTAGTGATGCCTGCAAGTACCTTCCGGGCTCCGTCTGCCAAAAGCCCTTGATTGCGCCTGGCAGGGTTTAAGTAAGCGTCAGACTGCGGATCGCTTGACCCAATGTATCTTCTGCGAAACTCCTCGTTTACCAGGATGATTTCAGATATGGCAGTCCTTCGTTTATACGCACGATCGCTACACCCTACGCATGGGCGAGTGGTAGACGTAGCCAAATTGTCCTCATTGCAGTCCTGCCCTGCAGCCATTGCCACTTCACGGATAACCCCTTCAGGAGCAGGCTCTTTGTACTTGCACCACGGACACATAGTACGCACAAGCCGCTGGCTGTACAACGCCACTGCAGAGGTAAGAGCCATATACCTGTTTACTCCCATCTCCTCAAGCCGTATCATCACTGATAAAGCATCATTGGCATGGATGGTAGTCAAAACAAGGTGGCCTGTAAGCGCTGCCCTGAACGCCATTTCAGCGGTTTCTGCATCACGAATCTCCCCCACCATGATAACATCCGGGTCCTGCCGCAAAATGTGCCTTATTGCAGTAGCAAAGTTCAGCCCTGCCTTTATGTTAACCTGCATGTGGTTAACCCCGGGTATTACGTATTCAACCGGGTCTTCCACAGTGACGATATTCTTCCCCTGTACGTTAATCTCGTTGAGCGCCGTAGCCAAAGTGGTGGATTTACCGCTGCCTGTGGGGCCCGCAATCACGATGAGCCCGTGAGGCAATGCCAGTGCCTGCCTGAGGTTGTTCAGGACCCCAGGCGACACGCCCAGCCTATCGAAACTGAGATGCTCGATGGTCTGCTCAAGCAGGCGAACCACTATTTTTTCTCCAAACACTGTGGGCAGGGTTGAAAGGCGCAGATCATAGCGCCTGCCATCTATATCAGTGGAAAACCTGCCGTCCTGGGGGAGCCGTTTCTCGGCCACGTCCATGCCACCCAACACTTTGAGGCGGGTGATTATTGCATCATGATAAACCCGGGCCGAAGCGCCCACCCCTTCCAATACACCGTCTATTCTAAACCTTACCCTTGTTCTATCTGGGAATGGCTCAAAGTGGATGTCAGAAGCGCCCCGGCGAGCCGCTTCAAAAAGGAAATTGTCTATCATATGAACCGCAGGCGAATTTTCTATGAAATGGGCCTCTTCCGGCTCAGCGTGGTAGGATTCGAATTCCCGGCTTTTCGGCCTGGTTTCGCCCCCAGCGCCATGCTTCCCGGGAGGTTCTGCATCAGGTGTTTCGTAGAATCTTCTCAGAGCGTTGTCGATATGTTCCGGGGCCGCCAGATGCGGAAACACGCGATAGCCTGTTCTGGCGCGTATTGCCTCCAGGCGATTGAGATCCGTAGGGTTTTCAAGAGCAATGTCCAGGGTAGTTCCCCGAACTTGCAACGGTATGGCGCGAAACACCTTGGCTTCAGTAGGCGTAAACAACCTCAGAGCCTCATTGTTGGGTATGGTTGTATTGAGGTCGCAGTATGATACATGGAGCTGCTTGGCCAAGCTGTGATAGAACTGACGGGTAGAAAGGGCACCCATGCCAATCAGGACTTCTCCCAGGCGCCCTCCTGTCTGGTTCTGTATCTCAACCGCCTTATCCAACACATCCTTGGTGATGAGCCCCTCGTTAATCAGAATATCCCCGATTTTCCGGGTCATGTCACTCAAAAGGTTCCACCTCATCTGTAACGTCTTCCAACTGCACCAACCCTCTTGACACCAAGTCCTGGATGCTTCGGGACATGGAAATCATCCCAAGCTTGTGGCCTGCTTCGATAGACGAGTTTATCTGCTGGTATTCCCCTCGCCTTATGAGATTGCGGACTGCAGGTGTTGCTACAAGTACTTCACTTGCAAGCAATCTACGGGTGTGATCAATTGATGGAAGCAACCTCTGAACAAATACGCCGTTAAGCGCCCTTGAGAGCGAGTGTCTTGCAAGTTCCTGCCGCCCTACGGGAAACAAGTCTATAAAACGATCCAGCGCCCGCGTGGCGGTTGGGGTATGCATAGTGGCAATGACAAGATGTCCGGTTTCAGAAGCTGTAAGCGTTGCATCCGCAGACGCAAGATCTCGTAGCTCGCCCAGCACAATCACATCCGGGTCTTCCCTGAGTGCAGCAACAAGCCCTTCGTGGAAACAAACACAGTCTATGCCAACTTCTTTCTGGGTAACAATCCCTTTATAATGGGGGAACCTGTATTCAATCGGGTCTTCAATAGTAACCACACGATAGCCCTTATGCTCCAAACACCATCGTACAAGGGCTGCAAGTGTAGTGGATTTGCCTGAACCTGTGGGCCCTGTAACTAAGGTGAGCCCGCGCCGGCTGCAAATATCTATAAGGACCTGGGGGAGCCCGAGCCGGCTGACAGTGGGAATACTGCTTGAAATCAGCCGTACGTTAACGCCAAAATTATTCCCACTGTCAGCCGGCTCGGGCTCCCCCAGGTCCTTATAGATATTTGCAGCCGGCGCGGGCTCACCTTAGTTACAGGGCCCACAGGTTCAGGCAAAT
>DUTL01000252.1 GCA_012842105.1 Candidatus Fermentithermobacillaceae bacterium
CGGGACTCCACCTACTGCCGTTGATGCAATGGGAAGCCCCGCAGCCATGGCTTCAAGCACGGCAAGGGGCAGCCCTTCATAGTCAGACGATAAGGCGTAAATATCCAGTTGAGATAGGAAGCCGGGAACATCCTCCACAAAGCCTACCATCTTAACATAGGGTTCCAGTCTTAATTCATGGATTTTTGCCTTCAGGGATTCTTCCAGGGGCCCGGTTCCGCCTATGACAAACTTTGCCTGGGGTAACGAGGCCAGCACAATTCTGGCTGCTTCCAACATGACCTCCAGTGCCTTTTGAGGATGGAGGCGCGCAACAGTGCCAATTAAGATCTGTTCGCTTTCCTGACGTTTTTTGAGCAAATCCAGAGGCTTATAGGGCGCAAGGTCTATGCCATTTGGTATACAGGTAACGAGTGACGGGTCAATCCCCGACTCTGTTAATTCCCCGTATACTCCCTGAGAAACAGCAACAATACCATCAGACAACAGTTTCGCGGCAATTGCATTTACCTGTCGTTTTACCGGTCCTGCGGGCGGAGGCACTTGCCCTGAAGCAGATGGAATTCTGACCAGGTTATGTTTAGTGTAAACAACGGGAATTCCCACGGCCCGTGCAGCTATCCTTCCCGAGAGGCTGGAATGGGTATGGACAATATCCGGCCTAAACTCTCTCATTATCTTCCTAAGTTCAAATGTAAGGGAGACTGAAAACGATACATCCTTCCCGGATATGCCAACCCTTTTCAACCCTGCATTATCAAGCCGCTCTGCAAGTTGGCCGCCAGGGCACGCAACCATGACACTAATATCGTCAAAGGCAGGCTGAACCAGCAAATTCAGCAAATAGCGCCCTGCCCCACCTATGTTGGTATCTGTTATTACGTGAAGGACTTTCATGTAATGAGAACCACCATTCTTTCCAATTGACTGTTCTGGCCACTGGCCGTGGCAGCTATCTCCGGCAACCGGCTCTGGGGCCAGGCTACAGTGACCGACCGTATTTGACACGCACTCACTTAGATACGCCCTCACTCAACCGCCTGGATCTTAGCCCAAAAGATACTCCACCGGCTACCCCAAGCCATGCCCAGAAAACTACCGTTATCTGGGGGTTGTACCAGGTATGTTCGATAAAGCCATGTAACATATGCCCCACAGCAACCGCAACCACTCCTGACAGAACTCCTATATGTGCCCACCTCTCAAACCATTTCCCTTTTTCAGCAAATATAGCTCTTAGGGCATACCATGCACATGCCAACAACAACCATCCCAGAACCAGGAAGCCACACAACCCAAGTTCAATTAGCATTTGCAGGTAAGTGCTATGAGCATGGGGTGCAGGAGTCTGTATTATCATGTATTCAGGGTATACCTGCACAAAACTCTCTGCGCCAAGCCCAACCCCTCTAAAAAGGTTCTCTCTAATAAGGGCAATAGAACCACGCCAGATGAACAGCCGATAATTGTTGGAACTATCATCGAGTGAAAACGAAGAAAGCAGCCTTTCCACAAGCACCGGAGGAGCAACAGTGACAGCTACTACTGCCACAACCAAACCCACCAATAGTAATCGCTTATCGAGCAAGACGGCCATCACTGCAAAGGAAGCAAGAAACCCCAGCCAGGCTCCTCTTGACCATGTGAGCACCAAAGCAGCTCCCTGTATCGCCGCATACACAAGCAGCACAGCTTTGTCTCTCAGATTCCTGTTCTTGATAAGAAGAGCCAATGTCAGCGGAAGTGCCAGGCCTATCATCTCAGCAAAAAAGGTAGGATTATTGAACGTTCCGACAACCCGTACGATGTCATCTTCAAATTTAGCATCAAGCCATGACTTGGGCGGTTGCCAGCCGGAAAGATACTGATAGACACCCACCATGCTTGAGAAGGTAACCCCGGTAAGGAAAGGCCATATTACGCTGTCTTCTTCGCCTCTGAAAGCCATATCAAACGCCACCACGAAAACCAATCCGTTGAAGCACCATAGGACGAAATTCATAATGCTCCTCCCGGGAACCACTGAGGAAACAGTAGCCCCGGCCATAAACATGAATAGAACCAGGAAGGGGAAAAGCAACTGGAAGGGAAGGTGAACCCAGGCGCTACGAACGTTACCACTGCCAGGCTCATTCCGGCTCATCAAGCCCAGCCCCTTGCGGCCAGGCCCACTACCTGGTTGAGAAGACAGATGGTTTGCTCTTGCAACGGCTGAATCAGAGCCATCATACGCTGAAACCGACCGTCGCCACAACAATATGAACACAAACAGGGCAAAGCAAAGTATCTGTATCGCCGTAGGCGCAAAAGTGCCTAACGCAAGAATTATCCCTAAGAAAGTACCTTCCGTTACCGATTGGCCGCCAGGCACCATAATCAACTTGAAAAACCAAATAGCCCAGTATACACAAAAACTTGCAGAAGTCCAGTTCTCCAGGCACTGGCTGACGCTCAGAACTACCCGGCCAAACATGCTATTCTTGAACGCATTGTCAAACCAGACAAAAAAGGCGGCCACGGTATAATCCAGGCGTTTGCAGGCAGATTCCACAAAGCAAGAGGCGCGGCTGCCCTGCAAACCATTGGCAGAACCAATGGGTTGCTGGCAATGCCCCTCTCTGACGGCAAATGTGCTTTTCACTAAGGAGTGCCTCCCAAGTCAAGGTCCATGAGCATAACATATCCTTGAAATACAGCAAATTTGGTTTTCAGGCTGAGGCTTCCCCCAACCCTTATTTCCACTCCGTTCATGGTAATTACATCTTCACCTATCCTGGCCGTACCCTGTATGGTTACAAAAGCGTCTACCCGATCCTTGGACTCAACCTGTACCCACCTACCGTCACCTTGCACCAACCAAACACTGGTAGGTTCAGTCTTCACGCCAACGATCTCGCCAATGCAAGCCCCGGTTTTGAATTCGAAGATCTTCCCGCCCTTAGCAACAGCTTCGGCCGTAGAAGGGCGTATGGCACTAACGACAACAACAATCTCTGTGTCTTGCTGTCTTTCCGCCACGTTGCGGCGTAGATTCCTCCCAAACATCGAATAGCCGAACCACACGGCCACTGAAATCAAGACTAATATCACAAGCAAATCAATAATGCTGATTCTCCCGAAGATCCGGCCTTTATCATCCAAAACGCGCAAACTAGATCCTCTCCTCTCAAATGGCAGGGCGATTACCTCGACCGAAGCCAGTTGAAGAAACTATCTCAAATGCAATTCCTAATGACAAGAATATACTACAACCATCCAAGGTGCAATCAGGGCATATTTTGCCGCTATTATCGAAATTCGTACTATCGAGGTTCATACCATCGAAGAGTGGGTTCTTGGCTTTTATATGGTGTCGCTACCGGTGAATGCCGCGCTAAACTTTTGAACCTGAAACGCTACAGAAGCCTTATGTTGTTTATGTCAAGCTCAAACGTGGCCCCTAAGAACTCTGCAGCCCTTTTACATGCAATCATCCTGGTCAAGAATATTTCAAAATACTCCATAACAGGGGCGATGTTGGTGTCGATGGTAAGCTGCAATGAAATCACTTTGTCATCGTTCTTTGCTTCCAAAAACGACCGTGTAGCCGCATAGTTCACCCTATCATGAACGTCAAAATTGTGAATGTCACGATTCCTGACCCGTGAACGGTGAACGTCTGACTTATCTGCCAGAATTACCGCAGCTGACACTGTAGATACTGCCTGACACGTTTCTTCAGGATCATGGCTGCCTATGGCTCCCATGATAATCGCAATCTCACCCGGATCCATTCCCATGCCTGCCAGAATACGTTCTGACAAAGCAGCGCCCACCTGAGCGTGATAATGTCTCGAAACAACATTGCCTATATCATGAAGATACCCGGCTATAGCAGCCAGTTCTTGTTCCCGTTCAGAAAACTCAAGTTTCCAAAGCAGGTTCTTGGCAATCGTCGATACAAGCCCTGCGTGCCTCAAGCCGTGATCCGTATAGCCAAGGGCTCCAAGATGGTCATTTCCGGCCAGCAAATAAGCATGAACCACAGGGTTGCCTTTGACATCCTCAATAGTCAATTCGTTTACTTGATCCAATCGTCAATCAGCTCCAGGGAATCAATATATTCCTGATAAACAGGATTTAGGATGAACCCTTCCGGTGAAAGAACCTCCACATTCCAGGGGAACTGGACATACCCATGGCTCTCCATGGAATATAGGGTTGGCTTCCAACTCTCAGAAGATACCCAAATGCACGCCGTTTTTACAAGCCTGGCACCGGTTCTCTTGCATTGCCCCGATACCATGCGCATCGTTTCACCGGTCACTACCATCTCATCCACAACAATCACTCGCCGCCCTTTCACCTCTTCGCTTACAGATACGACTGTTTCAGGCCGGCGGTGGACAATACGCCCGCGCCTTCTGCGGGTCACAAGACAGGGATAGAGATCTACCTGCAAAATGGAAGCAATAATCGTGGCAGGAATCAACCCGCCTGTTGCGATTCCTACCACTGCATTTGGCCCAAAGGTAGCATTTGCTTCCTCACAGATAGCTTTACACGAGGCCATAACCTCTTCCCACGTCAGCCGATACAGGGGATCAACAAGATACCTGATGTCCATGGGCCAAGCCCCCTTTTGCGACAATTCATCCTAACATAAACCAAGCCTTACCTTATGGAATCATCCCTCAAGCTCCTGTTTTCATCATTTTATGTTATAAAAGGGTAAGGCTTGGTTTATGTTAGGATGAATTGTCGCAAAAGGGGGCTTGGCCCATGGACATCAGGTATCTTGTTGATCCCCTGTATCAGGCCATAACCTCTTCCCACGTCAGCCGATACAGGGGATCAACAAGATACCTGATGTCCATGGGCCAAGCCCCCTTTTGCGACAATTC
>DUTL01000017.1 GCA_012842105.1 Candidatus Fermentithermobacillaceae bacterium
AAACCAGGGCATTACGGTAGGTGGGAAGCCTTAGATGTGGCAGGCCTTACCTCTGACTTCGAACTGAAGGCAGAGTATTTCCCTTATGTAAGTGTCCTGGAAAGCCAGGAAAAAAGAGAAGGGCCGCTATCAGTAGTTTTGGTTGAAGGTGAATTTACTGACGAAGATTCTTTGTCTTTAACGGAGATTGCCGAGATAGGCCGGGAGGAAGAGTTTCCCTCAGGAGATGGTGGACTAGATGGTGAATTCGTAGAGGCATGGCGTGTCAGCATTCCGGAAGATGGCAACCCCACTCATGTTGTTCGATTTATACCACCCGAGAAAAAGAGCAACCTGGCAGTGTATGTTTTGGAAGATGGGGAATGGGTTGAAACCGGTATTCAGTGGGATGGCAAATACATGGTGTTTGAGTCCAGTGGGAATTGTGTGAGCTTCTCTTTAGTTAAGGCAGGATTTTCCTATGGGAAGCACTGGATCTTGTTTGGCATAGTAGCAATAACAGGACTACTGCTTTTGATTATGAATTCGATTGTAAGAAGGAAAAAGGCCGGCATCCCGGATGAAATAAAGGGGCTTTGACGTAAGCTTTCGAATTTGGAGGTTTCTTTGGCTTCTACCGGGTCTGTTGTAGATAGAAGGCCAGGATTCGGCTTTAGGTGGCCGGTTTTAGTACCAGGCCGGGTTGAACCTGGCGGCTTTTAGAACCAGGTTGTGATTTGGGTCTGGCGAATACTGTTACATGCTTTAGCGCGGCGGCCAGGCGTCAACTTCATATGGGACATTTCCGAAGATCTTGCTTCTGAGGTTAGATTGGTGCTGCAAGACGGTGTTTAGGCTATTCGTTTCCAGACTGCGTTTGAGAACATCATCTGCACTATCCTCAAGTGCAGGTGCTCTCTTCTCTTCCTTTTTCATGTATTCATGGACTTGTCTCCAGGGTTGAGGGAACCTGTTTTGGGAATCCTTCTTCCTAATTTGCCTCGCCGATCAAAACCTTCATAATAACGAATCCCGGGGTTGACTAGCCGAGGCAAGGTGATATATATTTAACACAATGAGTGAAATATATCACCTTGGGAGGGTTATTCATGAAAATCAGCAAGTTGCGGTTCTTGGCACTGCTGGGGCTGTTAGGTTTGCTTGGGCTCTTAACCGGCAATCATGGTTACTACGGCCTTTTCGGTTTCTTTGGTTTTTCGGTCTTTGCAACTATCAAGAGCGATGAAATGCTTGAGAAGAATGTGGCAAAAGCAGGTTTGCATACTTTCCTAGTCACTCTAGTCGGATCGGCAATCGCCATTGCTGCTGTTACACTGGTCCAGACATTTGAAATAGCCACCGCCTTCATTGCTGGTTTATTCGTTGTCCAGATTGTAGGCTTTGTCGTTTTGCTGAATGTATATGAGAAGAAAGGTGATCTGATGCAATGAAGATAACTTTCACGTCACGTCTTAAGGAGTTTAGGGCAAGACATGACTTGACTCAGGAGCAGCTTGCCAACAAGGTACGTGTTCGCCGGGAAACAATTGGCCATATCGAAAACAACCGGTACAATCCCTCGCTTATCCTTGCATATAAACTAGCCAGAGCGCTGAACAGTACCATCGAAGAGTTGTTCCTGTTTGAAGAAGATAAGACTTGATAATCTTGCCAGCCGGTAAATTTGATTCTGGTCAAGACCGAGGCGGATCATTTGGCAAGTTCTTCAAAGGCCCGTCTGCTCTTGGCCAGAATCCTCTTGCTGATGCTCTCTACGCTATCATCATCAGCAGTTTCTTCGTCTGCAAACCGGCTGAATTCCATTAGCACATACCTGCGACTATTGTTTTTCAAGATGATGACTGCCCGTTCTTGTCGACTATGCGTGCCACTCGTGAAAAGTTTTGGTTCGGTTCAGTCATCAAGAGGACTCCTTTTCATACAGCACCCTCCCATGTTCCAAAATGTTACCGATGAATCTGTTCGTGTGAGCGAGAGATTCGAATCGAACATCCCGATTCAAAGACTATTTCCCTGTCCTCAGTTTTCCATAACTGCAGTGGAATGCCATACCATAGGAATAATCGATCAGGAATAACTTATAGGAATAACGCATCTACACATCGAATTCATAATTTACAAGAGTGGATTTGCAGATTCCATGATTGGAGGA
>DUTL01000253.1 GCA_012842105.1 Candidatus Fermentithermobacillaceae bacterium
CTTCCAGTTTTCCGAAGCGTTTACAAACCCCGGCGATGTCAACCATAGCAGTTTCGGACGCAGGGGACTGGGATAGGTGCATTGTTGCCTCGCCGCCACTTGTTGGATCATTTGTGTTCTCTATTGAAGTTATTTCATTCAGTCTCATTGCAGTAGCTTCCTTTCTCCTAATTGCACAAGGAGTGAAAACAACGCGGTCATACACAGGTATATTGTGGCCACTGTCAAATAGACGGGCCAGGTCCGGAACGTATCGCTGATAATGTGCTGCCCGGCCCTTGTGAGTTCTTCACCGCCGATAAAGGCAATCAGGGATGTATCTTTGAGCATGGCTATAAATTCATTTCCAAGGGGAGGCAACAGCCTTCTATAAGTCTGGGGAATTATTATCCTTCGCATGGCGAGCCCGTAGCTCATGCCAAGCGAACGGGCAGCCTCCATCTGGCCCGGATCAATTGATTCTATGGCTGCCCGGATGATCTCCGCTATATATGCACCTGCATTGATACCCAGGGCAACCACGGCTGAACTGAACTTGTCCAGCCTCAGGCCTAATTGGGGTAGCGCAAAATAAACTATGAGGATTTGAATCATCAGGGGGGTTCCCCTGAGAATGGTTACGTAAAGCGTTGCCAGGATTGACAGAGGTTTGCTTCTTGATATCCTCATCAGTGCAATCGCTGTTCCAATGGCTATTCCAAGGCTGATGGAAAGTGCCGTTAGTTTGACGGTAACACCTGCAGCCCTTAGAAGGGTCGGTAGAATTCCTCTAATAAATAATGTTACTGAAACAATAGATTCTTTCATCAAGATCAACTCCCGAAGTCACTTGCATAACTTGCGCAGTGCTGAACTTTGTTCAATGTTCACTTTGTTCAGTGTTGCACTTTATAAATCCGCCAGAGCTCCCGCTATAGAAGGGGGGCCCCCGGGCCCTTCTGTTACGAAGAACCCGGTCGAGGCTTATCGCTTAATCACCCCGTTTGGCGCAGCAGTTTGCGATAAGTGTCACTGCCATTGGCCCCTGGTTATTGGCTGCTCGTGCCAAACCATCTTTCGAAAACCTCGTCGTAAGTACCGTCGGCCTTCATATCTTCAAGGGCTTCCTCGATTGCTTCCTTGAGAGAGTTCGAACCCTTTCGGAGGGCGATTCCCACAGGTTCCTTTTCCTGCGCTATGCCCGCTATGGCAAACGCATCAGGATCTTTGGCCTGGTAGTACATGGCTACCGGTTCATCGATGATGACTGCGTCAACCCTGTGGTTCATCAATTCCATGAAAGTGGTGTCGAAACTCTCGAAACTGGAAACTTCGGTATCTTCGATGCCCTTGGCAATGGTTTCACTGGTTGTAGCTACTTGTACTGCTATGTGTTTCCCCTTCAGATCATCAAGGTTGGATATAGACGTATCTGAGGGCGCAGTAACAATTACTTGGGCCCAACGGGCGTATTCCACGAAGTCTGCTTGCTTTTGACGTTCAGGAGTAATGTTCATGGTCGAGATTACAGCGTCATATTGCTTGCCTGCAAGGCCGGTCAAAAGGCCATCCCACTTACTCGACTCAAACCCGGCTTCTACTCCCAACCTTTTGCAAATCTCGGCCATTAAGTCTATGTCAAACCCAACAATGTTTCCGTCCTGGTTCCATTCCAGCGGGGGATAGGTATCATCAGTGGCAACCACCAGTTTGCCGTTGTTTTTTACTCTGGTAAGGCTGTCGTCTTCAGAACCCGGTTTACAGGCTGACAGGCCTAGAACTGCAATAAGCAGTATGGTTATGACAAAAGGCGACATAAGCCTTCTGCTTGTTGAACGTACTCTTTTCACTCGTTGTTACCTCCTGGCATAAATACCATAATTTGATTCGTCGAGCACACGAAACCTCACAATGTATGGGGATGTTCGTTGCTCATGGTTCAGGAGCAACCTGATTCAGGCCAAACGTGTTGTTTGTCGCAGCAAAACGAGTTTAAACCACGACAGGCAGGCCGGTGAGGCCGGCACACAAGAAACAGCAAAGGTTCGGCCCGGATGATCGTATTTTATTGGAAATGGTTCAAGTGTTGTTGAAATACCGGTCATGTTGCATACAGTTCATGGTGTATACAATTCATCTTGCATACAAACCTGAGACTGTGTTTTCAATGGTGATTGGTATTCACAACCGCTTAAGTCAACAGAGGTGGCCGGTGAAAACCGGCCGGATGCATGGCTAGCGCAGGCAATCCAGCTCCACTCCTTCCCCCCGCGTGAGATAGCGCTTCACCAGAATGATGGGGGCCCATTTCTGGCGACAGTATGGCACCTAGTGTGATGCCATCCCAACTTCAGGCTTTGGACACCTGATGTTTCGGCGGATATGTGTCCTTCTTCCGGTTCACAGGCTTCCGGCCTTCCCGGAGTACCACCACTTTCCGCGCCTCTACCTCACCCTTCCCAGGATGAGGTGGTTCGTGCTAATTAGAATTGATTATGGAGCATGATACGATACTTTGCATAATAAGTCAACCTGAAACACCGGGGACGGTCCTATCCGTGTCATTCCTTAATTGTAAAAATAAGTTCCAGTGTTGTGGCCAAAAGCAGAAGTTACTCTTACAAAGCCCCCTGAAGTAGAATGTAGGTGCCCCAATTTCGGTTTGGTCACTACTTGTGGTACGCCACATGTACCACTCCGCATGATTCTTGCGGGGTTGCGTTTGAAGTGGTACATCTTACGTACCAAGAAGTCTCGTCTTTGGCGGGAAACCCCATCGGCTGGTACGTCGTGTGTATCAAAGAACCCTGGTTGAGCCTCATTATGCAGGCTGTCTCTCCAGATGAATCTGGCCGTGGCATGTTAAGGGGCCATTAGGAATAAGATTTTTCCTCACTTGCAGTATGGTATGCCTTCTGGCTCCAACCCTATATACCTGGGCGATACGGTACAGCGGTACGCCAGGGCCTTAACCCCTGCTTCAGTAGCTTCATCCAGAGCTTGGGCAAAGCGAGGGTCCATTTCTCTGTGGGCTGACACCCTGGCCACGTCCTCCCTTTGGGCAATGAATACTACACAAGCATCCAATCCCAGGGATGAGACTTCTTTCAGTTCGCTCAGGTGCCGTGCACCTCTCAGTGTAGGCGCGTCGGGAAAAAGGCCTGTGCCATTCACACACAAGGAAACTGATTTGACTTCAACAAGAAGGGGACGCTTTCCATGCGCTTTGAGGAGAAAATCAAACCTGCTCTTAGGTGTTCTGCTCTTTGGGGCATCAGCACCGCCGGCGTTTTCGCTGATTGCTTTGCCCGTGGCATGGTCGTGCAGGCGTTTGGCTGCTTGCTCCAGTGTAACTTCCCTGCGGACCGAAGTGTAGTCCCGGAATTCATCGAGAACTCCTTCCTTTGCAGCCTGCTCAAAGAGGCGGTTCGGGTATCTGGTATCGATGCAGACCCAAATATCTTCAAAGGCTGCAAGCACAAGGTCGTATTGGGTTTTCCGTTGTTGAGAATTGATATTCCGGACCATGACCCGGTTTCCGGGAAAAAGCAATTCTTCGAGCCGGCCAGGATCTGGTACATGGGCATGTACTGTTCGCCCTGGCAAACTGACCACTGCAAGGAACCTGTTGGGACGTTCAACAAGATTGCCTTCTGTAAGCCGGCCCAGTGGGATGGAAAGGACTCTCTTAGCGGTGTCAGACACTGAAATATTTCCTCCTTTACAGCCCTCCCGGGTGCACACTGCCGAAACTCCGGCACTTTACTAGAGGGGTTATGAAAGTGTTTCCTACGTTTCTGCCCATGACGCGAAGCAGACGTTCTATGTAGCTCATGTGACGGCGGACCGTGTAATGCAGCCTTTGTTAAGGATAGCATGGCCAGGGCCTTCTGTCAGGCGTTCAGGCGCTTTGGAGCCCCTGAGTCTAGGGTTTGCAGATTTCAACACGCCAAAGGCTTGCTATTGCCGGCCAGCCTTTGGTGGCTTCCCGGAGTGCATCGGGTTGCACCATATACGAAGGTAGCAGGAATTTGGCCATTTGGCGTGGTAATCAAGCTTTGGCTGCCCATATCGGATTCAGGGTGCTAAAGGTATCATTTGGCCAGGATCTCGACGTATACAGGCCGGTATGTTTCTGGATTGTGGCCGCCGGGAAGTGAAAAAACAGTTTCGGGAATTGGATTCGCCAGGAAGGTGATCTTCGCAGGGGGTTGGCAAAAACATGAACACAACAAGCCATATGCAGCATCAGCAGCCAAAGGATGTTCGGGAAGTACGCCTCAATTTGATTGGTTTCGGTAACGTAGGCAAGGCACTTGCCAGAATCTTGCTGGATAAGGGCGACGAGTTTCGCATGTCCAACAGAGCCGTCTTCAAAGTTACAGCTATCGCAACCGGAAGGCACGGGTATGTAGTGGATCCCCATGGCGTTGATCTTGCCAGGATATTAAGCATCCTGGCTTCCGGAGAGCCGCTTGGAGGTTGCTCCGGCCGGCAAGTGCATCCGGAAGCAGTTCTGAATATCATCAAGAATGCTCCTGGAGATGCTGTGGTGGAAATGACACCACTCAACCATGAAACCGGAGAGCCGGCAATCAGCTATGTAAAGGCAGCCCTGGCTGCCGGAAAACACGTTGTTTCAGCTAATAAGGGGCCTGTTGCCCTTGCATACTCAGATCTGGCATGCCTGGCAGCCCGGCATGGGTTGCAGTTTCTCTTCGAATCAACTGTCATGGATGGGGCTCCGATTTTCAACATGGCCCGTTACTGTCTCAGGGGCACACGCATCCTGGGGTTCAAAGCAATCTTGAACAGTACAACTAATTTTATCCTCGGAGAGATGGAAAAGGGTTGCAGCTTCCATGATTCAATCATAGAAGCCCAGAATGAGGGGTTTGCAGAAGCAGATTCAAGCATGGATATTGACGGATGGGATGCGGCAGTTAAGACTGCAGCGCTAAGCAATGTGCTTTTGGGAGTGAAAATCACACCCAGGGATGTGAAAAGGACAGGGATAAGGGATGTGAAGCAGCCTGATGTGGCGAAGGCCCTGGAAGAGGGAAAAAGGATCAAGCTTGTTGCTGAGGCAGGTTTTGGCGGCCTTGAAGCCGGGCAGGAGCTTTCAGGTGGTTGCCCGGACACATTTTACGCTGTGGTCAGGCCTGTCTATGTTGACAAGGCGAGTATTTTCGGGCAGGTAAACGGTGCAACGTCTTGCCTGGTCTTGAAAACCGGCCTCATGGGAGACATAACATTGATTGAACATGCTCCTACATTGACTCAGACTGCTTATGGAGTGTTAAATGATCTGCTTGAAATAGCAGATGAGATATAATGAATAAATAGGTTGTCCGGTTGTGCTGCCGGAAAAGCGCGTATAGCCTGGGGTCCAAGCCGCAGTGATAACCCGGCCTTCAACAGAGGGATATACAAACATCACAAGAATGACGAGGGAATGAAGATTGAGACATAGCAAAAACATTGAAGCAAGCAGTTCGGGTCGGATAGGGCTTTCACAAGTGTCTGCCCCCTCGAAGGTCAGGGCCGGTTTATCGGCACTGTATTTTCTGACATATCTAGGGCTGGGCGTATATTGGACTTACGGAAATGTGTACTTCCGCGACATCGGCGTATCAGTAGCGGAGATAGGAATGCTAAACGCACTTTATTTTGGTGTTGCTATCTTTGGCCACCCGTTTTTCGGATATATATATGACAAGTTACCGCGAAAATACATAACCATAGGTGCAACTGCAATACTCGCCGCTCTCACGGGTTTTATGGTGCCTGCCCAGAATTCTGCCATAGGGCGCGCTGTGATATATGCCTTGTTTTCGCTGTTCTCTTCAGCGCTAATGCCCCTTATGGATGCAGGAGCGTTAATGTGGTGCAGCAAACATGACGTACCTTTTCAGGCAGTAAGAATATGGGGGACCATCGGATATCTTTTCTCTTCAGTGCTGGGTGGCATGATTCTCGAGAGTGTTGATCTTGCCTGGTCCTATTACGTAACCGGCATAGTACTTTCAGTAGTCTCAACGCTTGTTCTTGCCTTTAACAAAGCAGGGTGTCTTCCGTATAACAGCGCTTCGGGCACTTTATCTAAGCCCATGAACCTGAACGATGTGAAAACCGTTGTAACAAGCAAGGCGTTTCTCCAACTCTTAATAATTGCTTTTCTTTTCAGAATCGCATTCACCGGGCCTCTGAGCCTTTATACCGTGTATTTGGATCACAGGGGATACAGTGCCAGCCAGATCGGCTATATCATGATCGTAGGCGGGCTGAGCGAAATCATCATCTTGCTCGGAAAGAAAGAGTTCTTAGATCGCATTCCAGGAGATTGGCTGCTTACCATGGCGGTAGTTCTCTCGGGAGTGAGATGGCTCTTGGCCATAAATATACAGAGCTATCTGGGGCTCTTGACTCTACAGTTGATTTCGGGCACTAACTTCATACTGTTTTACATGGTGGCAGTGGAGAAAACCAACCGGTTGTTTCCTGAGCAATTATCCGGGGTAGGGCAAACTGTTTTCGGCTCTGTGTTTTACGGGCTTGGCCCGGTCATAGGCTCTCTTTTGGCGGGGCTTATGGTGGAAAATGCAGGATACGAAAAGTCATTCTGCATTTTCGCAGTCATGTGCTTGTGTGTAGGGTTTGTACAGGCACTGCTGTCCAGGAAGCCCAAAATCCAGGACTAAAGAATGCGCCGTTGCTATCTGTAAGGGATTTTTCGTTTCGATGTAGAATATAGAAGTGCTTGCTTTTTGCCAAACATGATTGCTACGAAAGGGCGAATGGCCGTGAAGGGTACCCTGATAAATACAGCAGCGATTTTTGCAGGAACGTTTGTGGGGTTACTTGCGGGTAACAGGTATCCGGACAAAATGAAAGAGACCGTAATGAGCGGCCTGGGCCTTGTGACCAGTATCATAGGAATAAAGATGGCGCTTCAATCTGAGAACATCCTTTATCCGTTGGCCGGGATAGCTTTGGGCGCAATTGCTGGAGAAATGATTGATATTGACTTTTGGATTAACCGGCTTGGCGACTTCCTTGAGAAGAATTTTGGCAAGCAATCCCAAGGCCTGTTCGCCAGGGGGTTTGTCACGGCGACCTTGCTGTTCTGCATTGGGCCAATGGCAATCATCGGCGGGATACAGGACGGCCTTACCGGAGACTTTAGCACTCTTGCCGCCAAAGCCACCATTGACGGATTTACCTCGATAGCGTTCGCTTCTTCTTTGGGGCCAGGCGTTGGTTTCTCAGCTTTGCCGGTGTTTGTTTACCAGGGAGCTATTACCCTGGGAGCAGGATTTTTCGACAGGGTTTTAAGTGCAGAGATGGTAACTGAGATGACGGCGGCAGGCGGCCTCTTGCTGTTTGCCATAGGCCTCGGCCTCTTGGAAGTGAAGAAAATCAGGGTTGCCAACCTCTTGCCGGCAATATTCCTGACTCCGGTAATTTGCTATTTGGCCGGATTGATTGGCGGGTAATCAACATCAGTGCAAGGCTTGCCAGGTTGTTTTATCAAGATTCTGCGTTAGAAAACCCTTCTTGAATAGGTTCATGCCTCAAAAGCCCTTTGGTGTCTTAGCGTCGCCTCTGGGATCTCAAAATGACGGCCAGGCAGTTTCAGGGTGCAGGAAATCATTAACCGGCTGTAATTGATCTTGATCAGCCTGCATTCACGGTTTACAGCTTGAAGTGTGTGCCTTCATGCACTATCATATTATTGACGGAAAATCTTAACCTATGGTTGCTTGAATTAGAAGTAATTTTGAACCGGCTTAGCTTTCTGAACCACTTTCTGAAACGAAAGTGTGATTTCCCCGGGAGGGAGGACTGATACCAGAAGCTTCGGCGACGTTCTTTTTTCAGCCAATTGAGGCATGAATTGAATATGTGATTGGGGCTTCAATTGGTCGCGTTGAAATACCAACCAGTACAAGTAGATGTAGCAATTCTAACTACCAGTAGGACAATCTAGGAGGAAAAACCAGATGAATTTTCGCAACAAAGTTGCAGCAATTGTTGTTGCTCTAGCGCTGTTTGCCACAGGAACCATCTTGACCGGTTGCCAGCCCAAAGGCGAACAGGCAGACGTAGTCGTGATAGGAGGCGGCGGGGCAGGATTATCAGCAGCTGTTACAGCAGCTGAAAACGGCGCCAAAGTTGTCTTGCTCGAGAAAATGCCTATGTTAGGCGGCAATACTTTGAGGGCCCAGACTGGATTCAACGCAGCCGGAACTAAGTACCAGGCTGAGGAAGGCATTACAGACACAGCCGATGTACATTTCCAGGATACAATGAAGGGCGGAAAAGACAAGAACGATCCCGAATTGGTAAAGACTCTTACCGAAAACGCCAATGAGTCGCTGGAATGGCTCAATGGTTTAGGAACGAGTTTGACCAAGATCCAGCTTCTAGGCGGAGCCACTAATGCTAGGACCCATGCTCCCACTGAGGGCGGTTATGCAGGCCCGGTTATGATTAAGTGCATGGAGAAGGCAGCCAGGGACAAGGGAGTGGAGATTCTACTCGAAACCAAGGCTACTGAGATTACTGTTGATAAGAACGGAAAAGTGACCGGTGTAAAAGCAACAGACAAAGACGGAAAAGAGATTGAATTTGGCGCCAAAGCAGTTGTCATAGCTACCGGGGGATTCGGAGCTAACAATGAAATGGTTGCCAAGTACAATGCCAAACTTGAAGGATTCGACACCACCAACCACAAGGGTGCCACCGGTGACGGAATTGTAATGGCTGAAGCCGCCGGCGCTGCACTAAAGGACATGGAGTACATCCAGATTCACCCCACAGTAGTTCCAGGCAAGGGAGTTTTGATTGCTGAGGGTATGCGCGGAAAAGGCGCAATTTTGGTTAACGCAGAAGGCAAACGCTTTGTGCAGGAACTTAAAACCAGAGACCTGGTATCAGAGGCAACCCTTGAGCAGGAAGGCAAGTATGCATTTGTCCTGTTTGATCAGGCAATTCGGGATGATGCTCAGCTTGTTGAAGCAAAAGAGCAGCAGAGTTCTCTGGTTTCAGGTGAAACCCTCGAGGAACTTGCCGAGAAGATTGGCGTTCCTGCTGATGCGCTTGTGGAAACCGTAACCAAGTACAACGGTTATGTTGAAGCAGGAGAGGACCCGGATTTTGGCCGCACAAAGATGGCAGCCAAAATCGAAGTAGGCCCATTCTGGGCAGTTAAGGTTACTCCTGCAATCCACCATACTATGGCCGGTATTGCAATTAACACCAAGGCTCAAGTTCTGGATACCGACGGAAATGCCATACCCGGGCTATATGCAGCAGGCGAAGTTACAGGTGGAGTACACGGAGCCAACAGGCTAGGCGGTAACGCTCTTAGCGATATCATTGTATTTGGCCGTATAGCAGGCAAAGAAGCAGCTTCTTTTGGGGAGTAAAATACACGGGCGCTTGTGCTGACCGGTTGAGTTTGATTCAGTAACCGGTGATGATATACGAAATGGGGCCGGAGAGTCCGGCCCCTCTCACGTTCCCCGAAAGGCTACAAAGAAAGATGGGGAATC
>DUTL01000254.1 GCA_012842105.1 Candidatus Fermentithermobacillaceae bacterium
ATGAGCCCTTCCTCCATGGCCCATCCCGCCTCCGCAATAAGGCAGTTCAAGAATCCGGTCGAACACATAGAACGGAGCAGTGCCTGAAATCCCTCTCCGGTGTAGCTTCCACTGGGAGTTCTGAAATAGGAACGAATATCCTCTAAGCCAAGGTCAAAGTTCTTGTCTAGGCACTCCATGGTTCCCCCAGACTTATCCACTCCGCATCTCACCTCCGGCCGATTGAACCCCTATAGCGTCTACCAAACAATGGTCTGCAACTATTTAATCAACTTAATCCAATCTCCAAACAGGAACTGTAGCCTGCCTATTAGAAGCGAATACCTTCCCATGACAGTGGTTCCAAGGGATGCTCCGAAAGCCGCCATAAGAAAATACCTGCCCACGCGGCTTGTAACCTTTAGAGTCGAAGATTCACGAACGCGCTTAAGATACAGAAAGTAGCTACAGACTGTGACTACGCCTATGAGGAAAATCAGATTGTTTGGCTGCCTGATATCCAGCTTGGAAGTAGCCGCAATCTGGCTGATAAACTCAGCATGAAGCGTTCCACGTATTTGCGCCGCCGACGCTATAGATACCATGATCGCAACAGGAAACCTGGACAACCAGGATACGCTCTTCGGCAGGTAACGTGTATACAGGAGGAGCCCAAGGATAATCGGGATTATCCAGGGCCAGTCGCCTTCTTTCAAAGGGTCTACTGCCATCCCGTTGATGTTATGGTACCCCTCTACGAAAAAGTGAGCTGCTGAAAACCCTATAAACGTATGCTCTGCGAACTCAAAAACGATGTTATCTTTGAACAGGTAACTGAAAATTGCTAGGGTAAAAAACGCGGCTACCCATACCTCAAAACTAGTGCTCATTTACAGTACCTCCTCTCTATACAGATTCCCTTCTCAGTACTAACCCGCTGATATTACCCAGCAATATCAATATCAAGAGAACTACGTGCCCCAATGATTGTGCATCCATTCCTGAAACCCCCGCTCCGGGAAGGTTTGCAAGGAACTCGTAGTCTGCGGATCCCCCCAGGCCCGAGATGATACCCACAAACTGCCCGGAACTGTAGAAAGGAACCACAAATGTGGTCATTACTGCAGTGCAACCTATTATCGTAGGGAGTTTCTTCGGTGCTTGTATATGCCTTACAACCCAGCGGTACAATTCTCCGCCGCCTAAGGAAATAACCAGGTCAACATCTCCGATATCGGAAATCCCCTGCATTATCTCCATACCTTCCAAGTCGTCCTCGTAGTAGTCCTCATCGTACAACCCCCGGAAGTTTTGGCCGATTTGCACCACTAAAGACTCGTCGCCTGCCCTAAACGGTAAAATCACCACATCTTTACCATATTCATAGGAATACTCTTGCTGCCAGTCATCAACAATATCGACCAAAAAAGGAGATGACACCGGGCTGGTAGGAGTATATATTATGCGTAAGCCCTTTGACATTGCGTGCCGGTGGATAGCTACCAATTGAGGAAGAAGCTCGGCTGACAAAGTTGGGCCGATTTCTGTGATCAGGAATATTCTGGAGCCTGCCGGCATACTGTCAACTGCCTCAAAGGCATCCACTGACATGCTGCTAGGGCTCAAAGGCAGCTGCATTGGTTTTATCAACGGGAGTAAGACTGATAATCCGATAAGGACGTACAGAATTCGATCGTCCATCTTGTCGAGTTTCCTAAAAAGCCCTGCCATTTATTTCGCCTCCTTGTCACTCTGCATTGGATGAGCCAAGATAACCTCTGTCAAGTCCTAGAATAATTCTCAACCCGGTTGATGCTAACCCCAAAGCTGCTGTTATGGTAATCCCTCGCATGGCAGATGAGTTGGGAACATTCATAATCCACGACTTGACAAGAGGAAACTTTGACCACATAGCCGCCCCTATTCCTACCTGGCCTAACATCACCAGGGCCCCGGCCAAAAGAAACACGCCGGATTCAAGGCTGGTAACCCTGAAAGCCCTGTAGGCAGCAGCAGGCAAGAAGAAAGCGTGGAGTGCAAATGTAGTTGCGCCAAGCGCAGTGTAAACGTTTTTGAACATGAATGAATATGCTTTGCTCTGAGTTCCTTGAGTAACTCCGATTCCAAGGGAAATGAGCATCACGAGAACAAGCCAAACACTGAGCCCCCATTTGGAGCTCTTGGTTGCAATCTTTTTTGAGTGAACTTGAAGCAGGTTAATTACCCCTAAACCAAGGGCAAAGCCGGCGATTATGACTAACCAGGTGACCAGCTGGTCGGCTGCCACTTGAAGGGCCAGTATATTTAAGAAATATGACAGCACGATTATAGTACCGACAATGAACGCAAGCATTACCGGTATGTCAGTCTTCCACATAGTATCTGCCCCTTTCTCACAACGACAACATGTTGCCAATAGCTTCAGAACCGAGTAGCTTTAGGAGACACCCTAACAAAGAAAGAGCAATAGCACCGCATTTGGCAATATCGTGCACGGCAACTGAGGCAACTTCCAGCGGTGTACCTGACAGGTATGCGCCGGCTACCAGCATTTCTTCCCCAACTAGGGTGTAATCACACGTAGCAACCAGGAATGGAACCTGAATTGTAACAGCAGTCCCGCCTATTTGCATGGCGCCCGCCCTACGTCCGGCTGTAGGGATAAGCAACGATTCATTGTAAAACGGCCCTATGGCAAAGTTCGCCGCCGGCCGTTCCCTTGACATTATTGCAAATATTCCGGTTGTGTAACTGAAACCACGAGAGAGGTATCTAACAAAATCAGGCCGGTATTTCTCAATCTTATCTGCGGATCTCCATGCACCTTTTACGATCTCTTCAGCCATGGGGTATTCCTCGGCCCAGGCTAGAGTTACGATCATATCTACATCCATTTGTGCACATTTCGAGGCTACGTACCCGAGAATCTTG
>DUTL01000255.1 GCA_012842105.1 Candidatus Fermentithermobacillaceae bacterium
ACCGGTTCAGGTGGGATGTTGCTAGGGAGAATCCGTGAATTCGGCCCGAAGGTAGAAGGCAAAAACGGAACTAAAGTTGGTGACCGTATTTGCACTCTGGTTTCTTTGTCGCTTACCCCTCTCAAAATTTCCCGGGTCAAAAAAGTGCACCTTGATAAGGACCAGGTAGACATAGAAGGCACTGCAGTGCTGTTCGAAACAGGTGTATTTTCAGTGCTTCCCCCGGACCTCGGCGACAAGCTTTCCCTTGCCGTGCTCGACGTTGCAGGCGCCCCGATTCAAACTGACAGGCTGGTACAACCGGGAGACGCTGTGTTCATCCTCGGCGCCGGCGGAAAATCAGGGCTTCTGTGTTCCAGTGTGGCTGCCAAAAAAGCAGGCCCCAAAGGCAAAGTGATAGGGCTTGCCCATAGTGACAGATCCACCAACCGGCTCAAGCGGCTGGGAGTATGCGACGTTGTGATTCAGGGAGACGCCAGGGATGCGATTTCCATAATGAACAAAGTCATGGAAGCTAATAACGGCAGCAAGGCCGATGTGACAATAAATTGTGTGAACATACCCGGCACTGAAATGGCCTCAATTTTGAGTACCAGGGACGGCGGAAAAACCTACTTCTTCTCAATGGCTACAAGTTTTACTGCAGCTGCTTTAGGTGCCGAAGGCGTAGGCGCAGATGTACAATTGATAATTGGAAACGGTTATGCAACAGGCCATGCAGAATACTCGTTGGATTTGGTAAGGAACGATAGGCGAGTGAGAGATATCCTGGAGGAGATGTTCCTGGAGTAGCCGGCCACATGGGAAACACGTTTCCATTGAAAGCAGAGGCTGAGCAGAGTGCCCCCGGAAAGGGCATGTTCAAGAACCTCAAGGAGGTAGTGGCAAATTGCGCCATTGGAAAGAGATTCCTTTATTCAAAGACGTTTCGAATGAGCAGTGGAATGACTGGCGTTGGCAGTGGAAGAACCGTATTGAAGATGTTGAGGTTTTGGCCCAGGTTGCGGGATTGAGCGCCGAAGCCGTAGAAGGGGTTAACCTTGCCCTATCCCGTGTAAGGATGGCCATAACCCCGTACTATGCCAGTTTGATAGAATATGGCAATGAGAAATGCCCCATAAGGCTGCAAGCGGTTCCCAGGGCACCTGAAGCCACGCAGCTTCCCTGGGAGGCATTCGACCCCCTGGCAGAAGATGAAGACTCTCCGGTTCCCGGGTTAACCCATCGCTACCCTGACAGGGTGCTGTTCCTGGTTACTGAACAGTGTTCCATGTACTGCCGCCATTGTACAAGGCGCAGGGTGGTAGGGGTGACAGACCGCGTGGCATCCACCGGGAGAATTGACGCGGGGATTGAGTACATCAAGGGAAACAAGCAAATACGTGATGTGCTCATATCAGGGGGAGACCCTTTGACCCTGTCGGATGACAAAATTGAGTATGTGGTCAGGCAGCTCAGGGAGATTCCCCATGTTGAGATCATACGGATTGGGTCACGGGCCCCTGTGGTGATGCCTCAGAGAATTACCCAAGAACTCGCTGATATGCTGGCCAAATATCATCCGGTGTATCTTAACACCCACTTCAACCATCCCAGGGAGATAACGCCTGAAAGCGCCCGGGCCTGTGCCATTCTTGCCGGCGCAGGGATCCCCCTGGGGAATCAGAGCGTGCTTCTCAGAGGCGTAAATAACTGCCCCCACATCATGAAGCAACTGGTTCAAGGGCTTCTGGCAATCAGGGTTAAGCCTTATTACATCTACCAGTGCGATCTTACCTGGGGGCTTGAGCATTTCAGGACTACTGTGGCCGAGGGGCTTGAAATCATGGAGTACCTGCGAGGGCATACCACCGGGCTGGCGGTTCCCACTTATGTGGTAGACGCACCCGGCGGCGGCGGAAAGATTCCCCTAAGCCCCAATTACATTTTGTCCATGGGTGAGCACACAGTGGTGGTCAGAAACTACGAAGGGGTGATATCCGCTTACCACGAACCTGAATACGATCATAGCGAGAACCGCAATGAACACGGAAAATGCAGGCTTTGCGGGGGAGATCACAAAGATGCTACAGGTGTTGCGGGGCTTCTGGGCGGAAAACAGGTGAGCTTGGTGCCTTACGATACTGAGCGGCTCAAGCGGCGCGAAGGGTACAACCATGGAGGCTCACAGGGCGAGCCTTGCCAGGGGTGTGTTCTGAGCAAAGAGTAAGAATATTA
>DUTL01000018.1 GCA_012842105.1 Candidatus Fermentithermobacillaceae bacterium
GGACGACCTGCTCAAACTTGACATCCCCGTAGTCAACCTGGGCCCATGGGGCAAAGACGCCCATAAGTTCATGGAGAGGTTAGATGTGGATTACTCGCTTGAAGTTGTTCCAAAACTGCTGAAATCACTGATACAAAAACTGGCTCAGTTGGAGTAAGGGCGAGCATAGGAGCAAGAGCGAACATAAAAACTTGCCGGGCTGCGGCAACCTGCAGCCCGGTTATTCATCGTTCCTTTGGTTGTAGAGGAATTTTCTCAAACACTGCAGTTAGTTGTTCCTGTCTAATGGCCAGAGGCTCACGAAGACGGGCAGATGCAAGTTCTACATACTTCCGGTTGATGTCATACCCTGTAAAACAGCGGCCTAAGTGACGGGCCACTTTGAGTGTTTGGCCCGAACCGCAAAAAGGGTCAAGCACAAGATCTCCTGGGTAAGAGTACAGTTGAATCAACCTGTAAGGTATTTCCTCGGGAAAAGGGCATGGATGTTCAAGATGCCCTGGCGGAACCGGGGCAATGTGCCATACACTATTGGCTACTTCGTTGGTAAAAAGCCTTTGGGTGTTGACCCTGGCACCTTGCTTCTCGGCGCCTTGCCTGTTCTTGTAAATGGGAGGGCCCGGTTTTCTGAATACAAGTATATATTCAGTCATTATGTTAGGGTAAAAATATCCGGGATACGGATGCTGAACAAGCACTCCGGCCCGCTTTACCCCTCCGGTAACCTTGTGCCAAATAATGTCCTGGTGAAATTCCCAGCAAGATTCACCGGCCTTAGAGGGCTTACCGCATCCCAAACGGCAGCAATCATCTTTGCCGGCAAGAAGCGAAACCACATCAAACGGAACCGGATAGTGTTTTCGCTCCAAAAGTACTGTTCCGATTACAATCGCCATGAAACCCCCGGGTTTGGTAACGCGAAGAATCTCATCTGAGATGTTTTTGAACCATGACAGGTAGTCGCTGTATCCCTGGTATCCAATGGAATAGTTGCGTGTCCGGTAATCCTGTTGAGCATTTTCAACATGGCGGTCATAGTCGATGGCATTCCAATAAGGAGGTGATGTTACGGTTAGCGCGACTGAATTCTCAGGCAATTCGCTCATGTTCTCGCATGACTTGCAGAAGATTGTGTCTATGTACTTGCTCGATACTGCCAATACTTCCACCTCCGGATGTGAGATTCCCAAAGCCATTGTAACATCGCAAAGAGGCTGACAGAGTAGGCAAGGCACCTATGGCTCAAAAAAACGAAAATGCAACGCCCAGGAAAGAGATTCCGAGGAAGATGAAAATCAGAATCCACGACCAGTGCTTGAGCAGCGCCCTAAACCTTAACCCAAATTGGGGCTTCTCAGTAAACTCGCGCCATAACTTGCGAAACTCGTGCCAAAACCAAACCAGGCGGGAACGAAACACAAACGCCAGGGCTACAAAAGCAACGCGAGTTCCAACACAAAATACTTCCGCCAGAGGAGATTCCACCAGTTCGTGAAATTCAGCAATAAGCCTGACAAAAAGGTTTGAAGCGGCATGCATGAGAACGGCCGGGACAACTGACTGGTAATGTATCAATGAAACAGCGGCCATCACCGCCATAATAAAAGCGCCGGCTATTTTCAAAGGGTGATGCAGCAAGGCAAAAACAATGCTTGGGAAAATAACTGCCCATCCAGAGCCCCACTGCGAAAACGCCGTCACAAAGAAACCCCTGAACAGCAATTCTTCAGCTACCGGAACCAGGACAACCAGAACCAGTATGCTTCCAATCAAGGAATCCGGCATATCGTGAGAAGGAAACAGTTCTATCCACTCTGCAAGCCTACCTCCCAAGAGCCAGTCAATTCCTTGTATTAGCAAAAGTTCCAATGATATGAGCCCTACTCCGATAATTGGCAAGTACCCATAGTCAGGGTTCCGTACATGGTTTACATGAAACACCTTCTTTAGAGACAACCCTTTGCTCCAGGCCAATTGTACAGCCACCGCCAGAAGGCCTACAACACTCACAATCTCTGCATACCCTTCAGGTACTCCAAAAAGCCGGACGGCTAAAGGCGGCAATAACGTACCCAAAAAAAGCGCTTTGCCTGCATCGATTGGCCCCAGTGATAAATCGACTTTTTGAACTTCTTCGTGGGCCTCAGCTTGACAAGTTCCCGGCATGAAATCTCCTCCCAGTTAAGAAAATCGGAACACCGTCGTGGGAAACATCAATTTCCTGGTTGTCCTTGTTCTCTCCACAGGCGAAATTTCCCTCTTTTAGAAATTATGCTGTCCCACCCAAAAAAGCACATTTACTTGGGAAATTCAAAGCCGTATACTTACGGTGAGCCAGAGCCCAAACCAGGACAGCAAATATTCTGATATTTTATGCATTTATAACGGCTTACTCAAACCCTAATGAAGGAGCAAAATCAGAACCAATGGATGCAGCAAACGACAAATTTGCCGTTGAAACGGTGCTCGCAGCAAGGTTTGTTCATGAACCTGTGGCAAAGAAGGAGGCAAAGCCTAGCAATTCCCCTGTTTCAGGGCCCAAAAAGCACGCCCGAGGCTTCAGTTTATGCCCCAATCAGCCCAGAGGCAACGGTGGAAACAGCAGGAGGTTTCGCTTGGTTGCAGCGTTGTCAGTGATCCTGGCCGTAGCGGCCGGGGGCATCCTGGCTTACTCGTCAGGTATTTTCCGGGAAGGCCCGGTTATGCTGGTAATATCAGCAAAAGGGCAAAGCGTGGTATCCAGGCCCCTGAAGCAAATTGCTGAAGGCACCATCCCTGTTGAAGGAATCCTTGGAACTACAATAGTCGAGGTCAAACAAGGGCGTGTTCATGTGTTGAACTCGCCGTGTGAAAACCACATTTGCATGAATACAGGTTGGATATCTAACCCGGGCCAGATTATCGTGTGCTTACCCAACGAAGTTGTGGTACGCCTTGTGAAGGAATGAGCATTCATTCTGAACATGACGATCACCATCTTGCTTGTGGCCTCTCAGGGAACAGACGATCCCGAATCTTGCTTTATGGTTTTTCAGGAGACAGGCGATTCCCCATCTTTCTTTGTAGCCTTTCGGGGAACGTGAGAGGGGCCGGACTCTCCGGCCCCTCTTCGTATATCATCACCGGCTGCTGAATCAAACTCAACCGGTCAGCGCAAGCGCCCGTGTATTTTACTCGCCAAAAGAAGCTGCTTCTTTGCCTGCTATACGGCCAAATACAATGATGTCGCTGAGAGCGTTGCCGCCTAGCCTGTTGGCTCCGTGTACTCCACCTGTAACTTCGCCTGCTGCATATAGCCCGGGTATGGCATTTCCGTCGGTATCCAGAAC
>DUTL01000256.1 GCA_012842105.1 Candidatus Fermentithermobacillaceae bacterium
GCGGCAAGTAGTGCATGCGGCGTGGCCCGAGAGTAGAACAGCCGCCGCTAGATATGGCTCAAAGCAGGGTGTAAACGGCTTTGCAGCCAGGAGATTCGGAATATGGGAAGCCTGCATATGGCTAAAGCGGGGTGTAAACCCGGCACATGCTCTCTGTGGGCTAGTCTCCGCAATCCGCGGTTGCAATACGGGAAGCCGGGAAACTCAGGAGCCGGGATAACCGGGGTTTTCCAATCCTTTATCTATCAGATACACACGGCAGGAAGTTCCGGCAGGCTTGCCCCGGGTAAACTGTGCTTATCCTGGGTCTATGGTTCCCGGTAGGTTTCAGCATGAGGAGTTCTGAAAGGGCCCTCGAAAACGCAACGTGGGCCCTCTGGCCGGGCATCGTATAGTGACGCACGAATTGTGTGAATGGGTGGGCCATAACGTTTAGACGGTGCAGGCTATGAGTTTTCCGTAATATGGGCATCTTGATTAAATTGCGTACGTATGATAGTTTCAGATAGGAGTAAAAAGCTATAGTCTTCACTGGCGCAACCCTCCATCAATTAAGATGAATCTCTTGATTTCCGGAAAATCAATGACATTCTCTTGTATATGAATCCGTATTTCTCGAGAGTAACTTCGAATTTGACAGACTAGCAGAAGAAGGTGTTAAATATGACTGAAGATGGTACCCCAACCGAAGATACACAAACAGGTCCGGAGATTGAAGGTGGCCCTGGTGGGGTGCAAGAGGAGACTGATGTTGCTACAAAGAAATCTCCAAGAACACGAAAGGCAAAGTCAAAGACTGCTTCCACAGTCAAAAAATCCACTGCCAAAGGTGGAGGCGATAAACCGGAACAGGCAGGAACCACAGCACAAGAACAGGTAAAGGGCAGAGCCGCTCCAGAAGAACCGGAAGAGCCGGAAAAACCCAAGAAAACCCGCCGCACACGCAAGAAGAAAGAAGAACCTGATACTGCTCCTCAAGCAGATGCAACTACCAAGCAAACCGAAGGTGCGGCATCTGAACAACTTGCATCAGAGCCTTCTGAGGAAACAGGCAAGAAACCCGCCCCAAAACGAAGAACCCGCCGTACTGTGAAAACTGCAAAAAAAGCAGAGCCGGATGATGATGCACCTGAAAAAACAGAAGAAGCAAAGCCGGAAGCAGACGCGGCGCAAAAGCCTGAAGGCACTGCGGGGCAACCATCGCCGGTGGTTTCCAAACCTGCCGGCAAGACAACCGAAGATAATGGCAAAGCAACAGAAGGTTTGATTAGCGAACAGGCAGATGATAAGACGATGGCAACACTCCAGGAAAAACCTGAAGCAGGTGAAACTATGAACGAAGCTAAAGTTGAAACTCCACGCACGGAAAACGAAACGATTTCAGAGCCTGTTGCAGAGGAAAGGCCACAGGAGCGAGCGGAGCGCAACGAGCGTTACGAGCGCGAGCAACCTGCCAGAAACCAGGTGTCTAATGGCCCATCTGCAACCAGGCAGCAGGCACGGGTTGTTTCAAGGCCTAAACCCGGCCCTGGCCCCTCAATGGGTGAACTTGAGAACATGACTCTTGTAGAACTCCATAGAGTGGCGAGAGGGTTGGGCATTGCAGGTTACTCAAGTTTTAGAAAAAAGGAATTGATATTTGAAATTCTCAAAGCAAGAACCCAGGCAGGAGGCTTGATCTTTGCAGAAGGCCTTCTTGATATTCTGCACGAAGGATACGGGTTCCTCAGGCCGGCGTTTTACTTTCCGTCCAGAGATGATATCTATGTGTCGCCCTCCCAAATCAGAAGGTTCGATTTGAGAACCGGCGACCTTGTAACAGGGCAGGTTCGCCCTCCTAAGGATACTGAAAGATACTATGGGCTGCTCAGAATAGAAGCAATCAATGGTGAAGATCCTGATCTGGCCAGGGAACGGCCTAACTTCGAGGGGCTTACGCCTGTTTTCCCCAATGAACGGTTCAAACTGGAAGCTCATAGGAATGAGTATTCCGGAAGGCTGCTTGATCTTGTTGCGCCTGTAGGCCGTGGGCAGAGAGGGCTTATTGTGTCGCCTCCTAAAGCCGGCAAGACAGTTCTTTTGAAGAACATTGCCAATGCTATTACCACTAACAGCCCTGATACCTATCTCATGGTGATGCTCATAGATGAGCGGCCCGAGGAAGTTACAGACATGCAACGGTCAGTAAATGGTGAAGTAATTGCATCCACTTTTGACGAGCCCCCTGAGAACCATGCCAGGGTTGCTGAGATGGCTGTTGAGCGTGCCAAGCGGCTTGTGGAAAACGGGCACGACGTTGTGATCCTTCTCGACAGCATTACCAGGATGACCAGGGCTTATAACCTCATAGAGCCACCTTCGGGAAGGACTCTTACAGGTGGTATGGATCCTGCAGCGTTCCACAAACCGAAGCGGTTTTTTGGGGCTGCAAGAAACATTGAGGAAGGCGGAAGCCTTACAATACTGGCTACATGCCTGGTAGATACGGGCAGCAGGATGGATGACGTTATTTATGAAGAGTTTAAGGGCACAGGCAACATGGAAGTCCACCTGGACAGAAAACTTTCTGAGCGCAGAATCTTCCCCGCCATTGACATTAAGCGGTCAGGCACCAGAAAAGAGGAACTTCTGCAGTCCAGGGAGGAACTTGAGGCTATGTGGCTCTTCCGCAAGATGACAAATGACGTTGAGCCTGACAAGGTGCTTGAAGCTCTCATTGATGTTTTGAGCAAAACCAAAGTCAACAAAGATACCTGGACTGTTATCAGGAAGAGGTTGGCTCTTGCACGCTAGTGGCCTTA
>DUTL01000019.1 GCA_012842105.1 Candidatus Fermentithermobacillaceae bacterium
GCTATGGCAGCCGATTCCTCAGTGCCAAAATCTACTGTAATGTCAAAATCTGCATCTGCAGTTGATGCGTATTCGATAAGCTCATCAGGTTCTTCTTCTGCTGCCTCTACCAGCCCAACAGCATTACTTGTCATAGTTCCCGTGTAGTTCCCGGTTCCTGTTACTTCAACCTTAATCCACCTGTCTAAATCATCCTCAGTAAGAACATAGGTTTTTGCAGTAGCACCAGGAATATCACTAAATTCACTTATCTTATCCTCACTTGCACTTCTTTGCCATTTATAATTAACTGTGGCTCCAGATGGTGTTACTTTTGCCGTCAATGTTTCTCCGACTTTAGCTACACCTTCCACACTAATAGCACTTACCGCTTCCGGCTCTTCCGGCGGAAAATACGGCTTATCAGGAATATCAACAGGAGGCGCGTATGCAACTTCTTCACCGGCAATGATTGCAGTGACATCCTCACCAAGAACCACTTCTTCGGGTTGTTGCTCAATCACAGCACCTGAGGCATTCACTGTTGCGGTTTCAATTGTTCCGGTTCCTCCTACTGTTGCCGGCGCATCCATGACAAGGTTCGCCACAGAAACATCAGAACCCAGTTCCAAAACTACATCAGCAGCAGTAGATTCAACAGTAATCTCATCAATGTGTCCGCCTTCTACGACAATCTTCCCGGATTCCACCCTTATACTTACACTGGCGAAGTCTCCCGAAAGCACAACTTCTCCGTCGCCAAGAATCTCTTCAACAATCAGGGCCTTGATTCCCTCACCTTCAGCATCCTGCTCAACCATTGAAGGGACTCTTACATACGCTTCGGTAACCTGAGTACCTTCTAGAATAACAACCCTTACGCCCTCTTTGTCTATTATCAAAGTGACCACAGTTGTATTTGCGAGAACAATACTGTCAGAACCCCCGCCTCTAATGAGAAGTTCTCCGTCAACAGTCACTTTGGCGAGGGTTACTGTGCCTTCACCAACACTTTCTGCAATGAGCAAGTTACCCGTAATGCGGAAATTGACCAGAGTCACATCACCGGCTGTTACAATCACATTGCCGTCAATCACCGTTTCCTCATCAGGGCTTCCGTAAGTGCCTTCTTCTGTGAAGATCCCGGCCACCAGTCTATCCAACACAGTTACAGTTTCAGCACGTTTTAGATTCCCTGTCGGGGCAAATCTCCCATCCGGATACCCGGTCATAAGGCCCGCTTTTGCCACGGCAACTACGGCCCACCGGCTCCAATCAGGAAGGCTGTCAAAATCAGTGAAATCGTAAGTATCACCGGTTTGCTCGAGTTCATATATCCTTGCAAAAACCAATGCAGCTTCTTGCCTTGTTATGAAATCGTCAGGCCTAAACGTACCATCGTCATAACCTTTCATATAGCCTGCCCCAACGGCCTTTGCAACGTCAGCTGCAAACCAGTCGCCATTACTTACATCAGGAAACTCAATTGACGAAACCGTGGCATATCCAAAGGTTCTGTTCAGCAAAGCTGCAAATTCGGCCCGCTTAATGAACCTGTCAGGGCCAAACGTTCCATCTTCATACCCCTTGACTATGCCTCTGTCAACCCAGCGAATGATAGCCTCTTCTGCCCAATGGCCCTCAATATCCTCAGTAGCCTGAGCCAATAATACTGCTGGGCCTGATCCCAGGAACATACACAATGCCAGCACAATGGCAATGAGCCGCACGTTACGTTTCTTTTTCACGGCAATCCTCCCCCAAATCTATCATTTCCCCTGTTTAGACGCCGAACAGGACAGTCTGGTATGTATCGTCCCTTTACCGGCGCCCTACCCATAACCACTCTGTTTCCAATGCACTTTCTGCAAACAAAAACCGGCTCGCTTTTCGCGGCCGGTTTCACCACTGGCTCAGAATAAGGCACAGGTGACCATTTTCTCCTTACCCTTCATAGCGTCCGCGTCTTACGGAGCAAATACTCATACAAACCTATTCTCGGCCCCCTCACAAACTCCTTCTTTAATAATCCGAATCGTCGCAACACTCATCCCATATAGAAGCATAACAGAGGTGATCCGGCACAGAGCGTCGGAAACATGTGTTTGTGTTTGTCAAACGAGATGGGCAGTATAGGCTGCAGACAGAAACGAGGCCTCGTCAATTTGTGCCTGTAATCACCGACGCCAGCGCCCACGCAAGCGCATCCATACTGTTTTTGCACTCAGCCAGTGTATTGTCGACCCCGCCTACTTCAACCAGAATCGCCAGGGGAGAATACTTCTGATTATATACAGCCGAAGCATAGAGAATCCCCCGTGTGATTCCAGGATACCGTTCTTCGAGTTTTGCAATGATCTGCCGTGAGAAATTGTAATTAGCCACCCAGTTTGAGTTTTCAGTTCCTACTACCAGAAGCAGCCTGGCATAAGGCTTTCCGCCAATTGTGACCCCCGTAAGGCTCTTGGGCTGGCTGTCGCGGTGAACGTCCACCAAAATCTTACAGTCAGGATACTTCTCGCGTATGGCCATCACTGTAGACTCGGAACGGTAATACGCGCCCAGCCTCGAGTCAGCATCATGGACAGTCTTAGAGTGCAACACAGGCAACCTGTAGGTCCGCTCCAGTTCTTGCGAAAGCATCTCTCCCACCTTAACCACAGTCTTCGACAGGTCGGTTGAAAAGGCATCTGCAGGTTTGGACTTCTTCAGTTCAGGCAGGAATGACTCAGTGGCATGGGTGTGATATATAGCCACAACAGGGGTGCTTTTCGAGACAATCGTGGCAGGTATTACGCTTTCGCCTGGCGGCAGGGAAAGCAGCACCGGACTGAGCCCCCAATCTTTCTGAGGATCACTCACACCCGTGTCTGCCAAAACCAGCATGTAATCATCATCGAACTTTGGAAAGTTGCTTGCAACTACGTCTTGAATTCCCCTTGGAGTAAAGCCCATGAACCATCCGAAAATCTGAAGGGGGATACTCGGCATTGGACGGTCTTTTCTGAGTTCTTCCATGAAACCTATCATTGGAAACCCGGCTTTTAGAAGCGTTTTTGAAAAACCCCGGCGTTGCCACAAGATATCAAACACAGAAGGGGTCAAAACCAGGCCATCGTCAACCTGGGTCTCCTCTCCGGTGAAGGCAGGTACTGAAATATCTTTTTGAAACGACAAGCAAAACATGATAAGAAAAACTATGAACAACACCTGGGAAAGAATCGCCTGTACTCGCGATATCTTCCTGGCCTTCATTAGCCTCACCTCCTAAAGCCGCTCCTATAGACAAAACAGCGGCAATTTGCAGCATATGCTTCAATTTCAAAGAAAGTTCATCTCTCTTATCTTGGATATGATGATAATTCGGGGATAATTCATACTGGGGAGCGGCAAAAACAAAACCGGGCGCATCTATGCGATGACTGTCTTTACACCTTTAGATTACCGCCCGGCTCACTTACTATCTGCAAATACCAATCATGAGTCTATTGATGAACCCTACCTTATCACTGTAGGAACAAACGCATCGATAATGCCGATTACCAGCGAAGCCAATAGCGCGCCCAAAATTGATACACTCATACCCGGCACCAGGTACTGAGCGACGTAGATTACAACAGCTGCTACTATGAACCCTACGACACCCCTGGATTGCGGCGATATCCTCTCGCCCAAAATGGCTTCCACTGCCCAGCCAATTGCAGCTATAACTATTGCCGCTATAAGCGCGTTAGTAAAACCAAACACCGAAAAGCCTGGAAGAACCATTCCAAGGACAAGAAGAACAATGGCAGATACAACAAATCTGATAATAACGCCTATCCAGGTATTCTCGCCTTTATTGTCCAACTTTTTCACCTCCATAAACAACATAGCCACTAGACGCACGAGCTATGGTAACCTCGGAAAAGGAAACTTATTCATGGTGA
>DUTL01000257.1 GCA_012842105.1 Candidatus Fermentithermobacillaceae bacterium
TCATTGAATGGATTGCCCTGTCGCTTTCACCGTGAACTTGCTTTATCTCGGCCATGGCCTTGAGGCCAAGGGGAGTCTGAGAACTCAATCCCAGGATGTTTGATATTATGGTTGCCGATATGGCTCCCATCACTTTTTCTTCATCCTGGACATATGGAAACAATGGGCCGAGTACAGGCCGGGTGGCCCTGGCAAGCACATCTATGAGCCCGGATTCATTTGCCAGCCGCTCTATTCCAACCCAAAGGCAGAATATGCCTGCAAGGCTAATCACAAGCTGTATTGCGTCGTATGCTCCTTCCAACACCGAAGACATCATGGCGTCTACATTTCCTGTAGCCAGTGCAACCACAGATCCAAATATGATCAAAAAAAGCCACACAACGTTCACAATGTTACACCTCTCCAATGCAAATATGCCGGGGCCTCTTGTTAAGATATGTTGCTTACGAGTTTGCAATGAAAAGGGAGAGGCTTGGGAAAAATAAACAGGTGGGGGCAAGAGCCCCCGGCCGGTTACCAACCCAACCAGCCGGATTTTGCCCTTGCCCTACTACCGCTGGTGATTTTTTGCCATGTGAGTTTCGGCAAACTCAATCATTCTTTTGACCATCTGGCCTCCTATCCGCCCTCCCAAGTGGCCGCCAATGAGGCCACATTCTCTGGAGGTCATGTTAGGCCAGCCTACAGTATGGATTTTGTCGGACAAGCCTAACTCTTCGGCAATTTCATACTTTAGGAAGTCCAGATTGGCCCTGAGTTCTTCTTCACCTCCACCCTGAATCAGACCTAGTTCCTGGGCGACTTCGTACTTCAACTGATCCAGTGCCCTAACTGCGTCAGGGTTCACCGGCCGTCTTGAACGGCGTCTTCCCAGAACCATCCCTCCTTCAGGCGGTAGTTCACATAGTATTCCCTGAAAGAGCATTCTGTAAAATAGGACGTATGTTCTGCCGGCTTGAAAGTACTTCCATGAAGATATCTCCTGTTTGCTTGAGCCTATCTGTAACGCTTTTCATGTTCCACGTCTGCGGGCTGGCAGTATCCAATTCATCCCATGTAATTGGTACGGAAACCGGTGCACCGTTCAATGCTTTTACAGCATAGGCTGACAAAATAGTCTGGCCCCTGGCATTCTGCGGGTAATCAATATAGACATGGCCATACCGGTTCTTGACTTTTCGCTCTAGAGTCACTTTCTCGGGGTAGGCCCGTTGAATCAAAGTGGCGCCGAATTGCACAAAGGCTGCCGACTCTTTATAGCTGTATACCGGCTTAACCGGCACATAGATATGGATACCGGTTCCTCCTGAGATCTTCGGAAAGCCCCTGAGCCCCCACTCATCCAACAACTGCTTGACCATTTTAGCCACTACCACTACATCAGCCCAGGCAGACCCTTCTGCAGGGTCAATGTCAAATACTGCAAAGTCAGGATTTTCAAGGGATTGGAACCGGGAAAGCCACGGGTTGATCTCTATTACCCCAAGGTTAGCCATCCAAATCAGGGTCTCTGCGTTATTGCATAACACGAAATTGATATAAGACTGCTTGTCCTTTGACCACACCGGCGCTATCCTAACCCAATCCGGGGTGCCCTGGGGAGCATCTTTTTGATAAAAGCCCTTCCGGGATATTCCATGTGGAAACCGCACCAGGGAAAGAGGCCTGTCTTCTAAGTGAGGAAGCAGCCACTTTTCCACCGCCGCGTAGTACTCTATTAAATCGCCTTTTGTGAAACCTTGTTGCGGCCACAAGACCTTGTCCAGGTTAGACAGAGTAACTCTCCTGCCACCTATGGCAACATTTACTCTTTTATCTCCAATCCCTGCAGGCACCGGCATACCTCCTCGCAATACTTGCCAAATTTGTCCGCAACGCCAAGACATCTCATAAGATGGCAAAAATTTAATAACTTTGCTCTTACCACAGAATTTCTTTCAACACCGGGTGCCTCAGTTTGCCTCCCGGAGTGGCCTCAGTGTACTGAACCTTCACGCCAAAAA
>DUTL01000020.1 GCA_012842105.1 Candidatus Fermentithermobacillaceae bacterium
GAGCTCTCACCTCACTGCTCTCGTCAGCTCCGTCCACCTCGCGTGGCGACTCTATCTTACCAAGAGTGCCTGCAATGTGCTATGTTGTCTGGGGAAAACCCCTAGGCCGTTGAATCTCCCCGCCACCTAAATTCATCCAAACAAGGAACAACACAGGCCCCGCGGCAGTCAAATAGAATAACCGCGCAGCGCCCTCGCTGATGCAAGAACAAACAAAAGCAGACAAGGGCATCTGCGCACCAACACGGCACGGGCCCTGCCGTGTAACCAAGTCGCGTTAAGGAAAATCAAGAATGAACGGAGGTTGTTCATGCTGAAGAAAACATCTTCAATTGTAATCTGGGTAATCTGTCTGGCCATGTCCTTGTGCATGGCCCTCCCGTCCGTGGCGGCAGCAGCTCCTTCTCACATGAGTCATCCCGCACCTAAAAAGATGCTAATATCTGCGCCGTCCAAAGCGCAGGCAGGACAAGAGGTCACTGTCAGAATCACAAACATGAGAGACGAGAGTCCCGTAGAAGGCGCCTCGGTCTACCTGGTGCCAAGGCACGAACCTTCTTACCTGCCCCTCGGACAGAACTACACGCCCCCGGCGCTGACACCCAGGTCCCTGGGAACCACCGGCGCTGACGGCGAGCTCAAGGTAACATTGACAGATCCAGGAAAGTTTTTCCTCACGGCCGAAAAGCCAGGCTTCGCCCAGGGTTTTGCTGCCGTCACTGTTTACAAGGCACAGCAAGAAGTCACGTTCACCGCAGATAAGCAGGTGTATAACCAGGCCGAACCGGTCACCCTCACCCTCAGAAACGGCCTTGACTCACCCATCACTCTCAATTGCGGAGCGCCCTGGAAGATCACCAGGCCCAACGGAGAGAGTGTGTTTGCCCCCTTCTCCATTATGGTCATCATAGACGTTGAGCCCGGCAAAGAAATAACGTGGGCCTGGGATCAAAAGGATCAAGCAGGCGAGCAGGTCAAGCCCGGAGTCTATGTTGCCACTATCAGGACTTCCGGCGGTGATATATTTGCCCGGTTCTGCATCACCGGGCTCAGGACCGGCAAGGACATCCGGAACCCTGACCCGAAAATGCCTGAAGACCGTCCTTTCACCGATGTGACCGGAAAACACCTCTGGGGCGACCCCCACGTACTGCATCTTCACCAAAAAGGCATCGTACGTGGCAAAAGTGCCGGCGCTTTCGACCCTGAGGGGACTCTCACTAGAGCTGAGTTCGTAGCCATGCTCCTTCGCGCCTGCGGCCTGGAATCCCAGACTGACGAGGACGGCAACTCCGAAGAAAGCGAAGATCCGTTTCCGGACATCACTCCCGCCCACTGGGCCTATGCCCATATCCGCAAGGCACGGGAGATGGGGATTCTCACTGACGACGAGTACTGGGAGGGGTTCGGGCCGGACGCCCCCATCACAAGGATGGAGATATGCGTTATGGCAGCCCGGGCTCTGGGACTTGAAGGTGAGGCATGCCAAAATGCCGGTGAGATGGCCGGATTTGACGACGACGATGACATAGCCTTAGCATACAGGGGCTACGTCAAAGCTGCCGTGGAATGGGGCGTGCTCAAAGGCTATCCTGACGCCACGTTCCGGCCGTGGGATAACGCCACCCGCCGCGAGGCAGCAGTCATCATATACCGTCTCATGCAGCTGGAACTGGAGGACTGAAGGATAGTACCAAGGAGCAATATGCACAAGCGGCGTGGGATTGTCTAGCAGGTAGGATTATATGGAGACACATCGAGGTGTGAATCGAAAAGCAGCGGGCGGCGTCTTAAGGAAATCAACTGGTGGCAAGTTCCGGCCGTGTGAAGCCAAGTTGACACGGTAAGTCGTGGGTTCTTCGTTATCACGGAATCAGTGACGCTGCCCGGCTATGTCAAGAAAGGGAATAAGTGAATTCCCATGTATCCAGTCGTTTGATAGGTTGGGGGCATATACACAAGGCCTACCGAGTTTCGGATGAACCGGATGGCCCGCCGTCAAGTGGAAAGCCTTCGTGGGTATTAGCGGCCCGGAGCTAGGGTTTTGCACTTAAGACCATGCGGGCGGCAGCGTTCACCGCAATTGCGAACACCCCGGCCATAACCGCAACTATCAGTAGCGCGCATTTCCATAGTTCTCCTTTTGACATGCCCCACAGATACCCTGCGCCGGCGATAAACGATATCGTCAGATTCGAAACAAGTAAAACTATGTTCCCCGCGGTGCCCAATCTCGGAATACCGGTGGTCTCCGAAACCCCCGGGTCGTAAACTGTTGCCGCCACCGATACGGCGCCTGTGGTAAAAGCCACGCTCGCCCATACGATTCCCAGAATAAACTTGTTCCCCAGAACCGGACGCCCGAAAAGCGTCATGATGAAAGCCAGCACCGCGACGAATACGGTTTGGATGGCCCCGTAGAAAAAAGCTTTTCCGCGCATGACCTTCACAGAGTGCGCCGGGGCCTGCCTCAAAAGGCGGGCAGTCACAAGCATGCTATTAAGGCCCCATTTGGAATAGCCGCCACCCACTGCGAGATAAACGAAAGGTATGAGCGAATCCATTGTGCTACCCGTGGCGCCTGCGTCGCCAGGCCGTAGAAGCACCATACCCAGCGTCATCACCATGGCGTAGATAGCTTGCGATTGGCTTTCCAGATCACGGAAAAAAAGACGGGCCTCGACTTTTAGGGAATGCAGTTCGATGGCAAACCTGCCGGCACCAGACGACGCGGACGGCCGAACCTCACGTACCAAACCGCGACCGCGCCTTCTTGTGCCCGCCGCAGCCCATCCGGACACATAAGCCCGCTCCGCGCCTTGCGTGATCAGCGAAAAGAGTATCACTGCAATGCCTGCCATTCCCAGAGCAACCATGGCCAACGGAAACAACCGCCCATCCAATCCCTCAACAGCTGCCCTTGCCAGCACCACCGAGGGAGACCACGACACACCTATTCTGGCCAGGGATCCTGCGAAATCCGAAAGACTTCCTATCTTGCGGGAAGCGAACGTGACAAGGCGGGTCACCAGGTAGATTACCGATCCGACAATCACGCCCAGGGCCCCGGAAATCTCTTTTGCCCGGTACGCAGGCACCAACCTGCTAACCAACATGTTCGCCATTACCGCAACCACTGCAGGCAAGGCCACAAACGGTATGCCCGCCAGGAGCACCAGAGGGTAGTACCAAACAGGTGCGTGCAAACCCATTCCTATTCCAAAAAATAAAGGCGCTCCGAACACCAGGTACGGGATGAGCCCAGACGCGAAAATCTCAAGCATCTTTGCAAGAA
This sequence comes from Candidatus Fermentithermobacillaceae bacterium, assembly GCA_012842105.1. Lineage (GTDB taxonomy): Bacteria > Bacillota > Sulfobacillia > Fermentithermobacillales > Fermentithermobacillaceae > DTU015. The sequence continues at coordinate 3,296 of DUTL01000020.1, forward strand.
TTATCCACCTCGGGCGACAAGGCGATGCCAACAGTAAAAACAGATCCCGCGAAACATACAAGTTGCTGAACGCTGCACTAAAAGCGCTTCCCAACTGCATGAAAAGAAGGACGTTCAAGAAGCCGTTAATAAAAAGGAGCATGTCGTGCGGGCTAACCGGTAAGCCAGCCAACGCCCGGCCCAGCATGATGCTTAGCGCCGGCAACAACACTGCGGCCAACGCGACTAATGCCCAGACACCGGGCTTCATTGCCCTGAGACGGGTCTTCACGTTTAGCCGTACAAGATGGATAGCCGTTCTCATTATGTAAGATCCGCCTCCAAGGACGAAATAATGTCCTTGTACTCGGGGCTTGCAGCAAGGCTGATGAAGAGATCCTCGAGGGACGCTCCGGCGCTGCTGCTTCCGGCACGTGCCCGGAGCTCTGAAGGCGTCCCTTCATCTACCAGTTCCCCGCCTACCAATATCCCGACCCGGTCGCAAAGATGTTGCGCAATCTCAAGGATGTGGGTGGAAAGCAGCACAGCCCCTCCGCTTTTGGTTTTCTGGCGCAACATCCCCCTGAAGACCCGGACTGCGATTGGATCAAGCGCTGTGACAGGTTCATCCATTATCAAAACAGGAGGTTCATGGAGCAGGGCAGCTGTAATCGCAACTTTCTGTCTCATACCCCGGGAGTACGACTGAATTTGGTCGTTAATCCTCCCCTCCATATCAAGCATATGAAGGATGGTTTCGATCTTTTGCTTTCTTTGGCCCTTGGGAACTGAGTAAAGTTCACCGACAAAATCCAGGAACTCAAGGGCCGTAAGTTTCTCATACAGAACCGGTTCATCAGGGATGTATCCCATGAGCGCTTTGGCCTTCTCTGGTTGTTTCCAAACATCGTACCCCCCGGCCCGGACGCTGCCCGACGTGGGCGCCAGGATACCGGTGATCATCCGGAGCGCCGTGGACTTGCCAGAGCCGTTGGGGCCAAGCAATCCATAGATCTCTCCCGGGTTTAGCCGGAGATCCAGATTGTTAAGGGCCAGCAGATCCCCGTATCTTTTGGTAAGGGCAGATGTGACCAAAACGGGGCCGCCGGCAGTATCCGGTGACCTGTGCTGCTCCGGGCCCGGCAGGATCCTCACGAGACCACCCCTTCCATCAAAATTTACTATTGAACGCATGTTAACATAATGCAACACCGCGCAGTAACAGTTTAGGTTCAACACTGTTAGCCTGATTACGGAGTTGCCGCTCAGAACTCATTAGATCGTCTTTCATAATATTGACTATTAATGAAATACTTCTTCGGATACAAGGAAAATCCTGCTAACCCAAGCGTGCATTAGGCCTGTTGTCATAGACCGTTGTCATAACAGTACGTTTTTGGTAGCTCCACCGCATGCTACCGGATATCGCTACAGACTCCTGCTGGACATTGCCGGAGAAGAAAGTCATGCCAGTCATCCACGCAACTTTACCACAGCATACCTACTCAAGAGTCAACGGAGAGCCCTAGACCGTTCCATCGCTCGGAGTCTTGTCGAACGTGAATAGACCACGGTACGCCGATGCCAAAACGGCTAACGGTGGTCTCTGTAGTGATGGCCACTATCGCATCCGTATTGTTCGGAGTCTTGAGCACGAGTTCTATCGCTGGAGGGATCACTAAGTCAGTTCTTCGCCGGAGTCCCCAAACAGGCTAGCGGCACAGTGAAACCGAGACTCTAGAGCTGCTCGAGAACGAGATAGTAATAAAAGCGGCCATTATCGAGCACACAGACATGGTACTAGTGGGAATACTATGGCGGTGAAAGGCCTGACCGGTCCCTTCCAGAAGGATATGCTGGCCGTTAAGTTGAATATTCTTTGTACTGGTATAGTTGCGGTTATGGTGCCTAAAAACCAGTAGATTTCGCGAAACCTATAGAGCGACGAGGTAATCTAGATAGCAAAGAGAAGAGCGTGTTCTCTTTTTAACTACATACCGTGTGCTTCATATAGCTTTTGGTTAACGGAGTTTATCCGATGACCATTTCGTTATGTAAGGGAGAGGAATATGAGTCAGAACAACAATGGTTATATTGAATCCCGGCTCTGGAGTGCGGCCGATGAACTGCGGGCTAATTCTAAGCTCAAATCGTCTGAATACTCGGTTCCTGTGCTGGGCCTGATCTTCTTGCGGTATGCAGACTACAAGTTCACCATTGCCGAAGCGGAACTGGAAAGCCAAAGTACTGGACGCCGCAAGATCGGGCCGGCTGACTACCATGCCCTGGGAATTATGTACTTACCTGACGATGCACGTTTTTCAACATTGCTCAACCTGCCCGAGGGACACAACATCGGCCAGGCAATCAACGATGCCATGCGGGCCATAGAGGCCGAAAACCCAGATTTGAAGGATGTATTACCGAAGACATATAACCGTTTGGATAATCCCACCCTGACGGAACTGCTCAGGCTGATGAATTCCATCCCTATGGATATCGAGGGAGACGCTTTCGGAAGGATCTACGAATACTTCCTGGGCAATTTCGCCATGAGTGAAGGGCAAAAAGGCGGGGAGTTCTTTACGCCCACCTGTATAGTCAAGCTTATCGTTGGGATTATCGAACCTTTCCAGGGGCGCATTTACGATCCGGCTTGCGGTTCCGGCGGCATGTTTGTGCAAAGTGCCCGTTTTGTCGGGGAACACCGGGAAAACGGCGGTGATGCTATCAGTATTTACGGCCAGGAGCGGATTTCTGAGACTGTGCGCCTGGCAAAGATGAACCTGGCGGTACACGGTCTGGCAGGTGATATTCGTCAGGGTAATACATACTATGAAGACCTTCACAACAGTGTTGGTAAGTTTGACTTTGTTATGGCCAATCCTCCATTCAACGTGAACCGGGTGGATAAGGAGCGCCTCAAGGATGACCCTCGTTTTCCCTGCGGCCTGCCGCGTCCTGACAACGCCAACTACATTTGGATACAGATTTTCTTCAGCGCGTTAAACGGGACAGGAAGGGCTGGCTTTGTCATGGCCAACTCTGCCTCCGATGCCCGGGGTTCAGAGATGGAGATCCGCAAAACACTGATCGAAGAAAAAGCCGTAGATGTGATGGTTGCAGTCGGCTCGAACTTCTTCTATACAGTGACTCTGCCCTGCACCCTCTGGTTTCTGGACCGGGGCAAGAAGGAAACTGATCGGGCAGATAAGGTGCTCTTCATCGACGCCAGGAAGATTTACCGCCAGATTGATCGTGCTCATCGTGACTGGACGCCGGAACAGGTGGAATACTTAGCCAATATCGCCCGCCTCTACCGGGGTGAAGAGCCCGAGGACCTGCACGGTGGCGGAGAACTATTGAAGGAGCATTTTCCCGATGGGAAATACGTTGATGTACCGGGAATGTGTAAAGTGGCTACCCTGAAGGAGATCGAAGAACAGGGTTTCAGCCTTAACCCGGGCCGCTATGTCGGCGTAGCCCCGCGTCAAGAAGATGACGTCAACTTCTACGATCGGTTACAGGAACTTAACGAGGAATTGGAACTTCTCAATCAGGAAGCGCGGGAGTTGGAGGAGAGAATTGCGGAGAATGTTGTTATGTTGCTGGAGGAAGCATAATGGCTATCACTTCACCTGAAAAGAACTGGGTTAAAACCAAACTGGGCAACGTAGCTGAGGATATTCGCATACTTGTGGAACCAACTGAAACTGAGAAATATCCGTATATTGGACTTCAGCATATTGAGCAACAGTCCTTGAGACTGAATGAAATTGGGGCATCTACTGATACTATTAGCACAAAGAAGGTTTTTCAAAAAGGCGATATTTTGTTCGGGAGTCTGCGTCCTTACTTCCGGAAAGTAGTTCGACCAGGGTTTGATGGCGTTTGTTCAACAGACATAACAGTCATTAGAGCCAAGGAAGATACCGATACCATATTCCTGTACTATTTTATTGCCAACCAAGAGTTTATTGATCATGCAACTAACATATCAACCGGAACAAGAATGCCTCGCGCAAACTGGAAAGTGCTGTGCGAATCAGAATGGTTCTTTCCGCCCCTTTCTACTCAACGTAAGATCGCCGCCATCCTCTCCGCCTACGACGACCTGATCGAAAGTAACCTGCGTCGGATCAAGATCCTGGAGGAGATGGCCCAGGCCTTATACCGTGAGTGGTTCGTCCATTTTCGCTTCCCCAGCCATGAAAAGGTTCGCTTTGTTGATTCGCCGCTGGGGAAGATTCCGGAGGGGTGGGAAGCAATGACAGTTGGTGACTTGTTAGTAAAGTTTAAACGTAGGAAACGAATCAAAATGCAAGATTATCTAGCCGAAGGTCCTATCCCTGTAGTTGATCAGGGTAAAGAAGACATTGGGGGATATACGAGTGACATTATCGCATTACACAAAGAGCCACTTCCCGTTATTGTTTTCGGAGATCACACTAGAGTACTAAAGTACATCGATTTTCCATTTGCATCAGGAGCAGATGGAACACAACTACTTGTCTCTAATTCATCACGAATGCCCATGCCCTTATTTTATTATTCGTTGAAATCGATTGATCAGAAAGACTATGCCTATGCACGTCACTTTAAGTGGTTAAAAGAAGAACAAATTGTAGTTCCCGAAAAGAAGACATCAGAATTGTTCTCTGAAAAGGCGGGTTTGCTAAGAGGTTTGATCTCCAAACTGCATAAGACTAATGCCGTGCTTATGCGTACCCGCGACCTGCTCCTGCCCAAACTAATCTCTGGCGAGCTGGACGTTTTAGAATTGGATATTACCATTCCGAAGGACATATGAAGTCAATCTCAAGGTGTCAAGTCAATAGAGAAAGAGACTAGGGATTCCGGTGAGGTGAAACAGAGTGGCAACGTTTTTTACTGAAGACAGCTTGGTTGAGAAACCGTCTATCGACCTACTTGCCCGGTTGGGCTGGAAGACATACAACGCCTACGGCGAATTCGAACATGGCGCCAGTTCTCTCGGGCGGGAAACCAAGGGAGAAGTGGTGCTCAAGGCACGGCTCCGGGAGGCGTTGGAAAAGCTGAACCCCAATGTGCCTGCCGAGGCTGTTGACCAGGCCATTGATGAACTGACCCGGGATCGCTCCCGGATGAGCCTGGTGGCAGCCAATCGCGAGGTCTATAATCTGCTGAAGAACGGCTTTCGCGCCCGGATACCTGATTTTGATGAAGGAGAACGGGTTGAGCTGGTACAGATGATCGACTGGGATAATCCCCTGAACAACGACTTTCTACTCTGTTCCCAGTTTTGGATCACTGGCGAGATGCACACCCGTAGGGCAGATCTGGTTGGCTTCGTCAACGGTTTGCCGCTTGTCTTTATTGAACTTAAGGCCACTCACCGCAGGTTGGAGACCGCGTTTACCGGTAACCTTACCGACTACAAGGATACTATCCCGCATCTTTTCTGGTACAACGCGTTGATCATCCTCTCCAACGGCAGCCAGAGTCGGGTAGGCAGCATCACTTCTGGCTGGGAACACTTTGCCGAGTGGAAGAAGGTAGAACGCGAGTCCGAGCAGGGGCGCATCTCCCTGGA
>DUTL01000258.1 GCA_012842105.1 Candidatus Fermentithermobacillaceae bacterium
AGGCTCAATGAAATGTCACGTGTAGCTACATTGCAGTTAATGTGCAGGATGCCGCTGCCGCTCAAGCCCGAACATGTTTTCTGGCTGCGGGAGAAGGGCCGGTATAGGAGGGGATGTCGTGAAACTGTCTGACCTTTTCGGTGTGTCTTTGCGCGGGCTTACAACAAACAAAATGCGATCCGCTCTTACTATGCTTGGCGTGGTCATAGGGGTAGCTTCTGTTATCGCCCTGGTATCAGTAGGCGAAGGAGCCCGTAAGGATGTAGTTGAAAGTTTCGAAAGCATAGGGACTAATATTCTTAAACTGTATATGAACCGGTGGGATGCCAGGTTAACTCTTGATCAGGTAAACGAACTGAAACAAAGGGTTCCTGACATGGAAATGGCTTTGCCGCAAGTGTATTGGGGAGGGCGTGTGACTTACGAAGGAAGAGAGAGATATGCGTCTGCCCAGGGTGTAACTGAAATCTTCCCCAGAATAAGGAGTCACGACCTTTACGCTGGAAGGTTCTTCACCGCGGTTGAAGTGGAGATAGCCCGGCCTGTAGTGGTTATCGGCTGGCAGGTCATGCAAGAGCTGTTTGCCGGGCGGAATCCTGTAGGAAGGTACATATTTATTGAGCAGGAGCCGTTTGAAATTATCGGCGTACTGGAGGAAAAGGGTGAAAACCTGGGCGAGGGCGTTGACCGGATGATGTTTGTGCCTCTTTCGGTTGCTCAGAGGCGGAGGGGTACCGATAAGGTTGACGAGGTGCTGTTGAAAGCCAGGAGCCAGGATACTGTTGAAGCGGTCCAGCTTACAGTGGAGAGGATTTTTCAGGCCAGGTATGGGGATGACGCAGTCTACATATGGACCCAGCAGTCTATGCTCGAGCAACTCCAGGAATCTACCAGGACCATGACTTTGATGCTAGGCGCAATAGCCGGGGTATCGCTGCTTGTGGGCGGCATAGGCGTGATGAACATCATGCTTGTGGCGGTTACAGAGCGTACAAGGGAAATTGGCCTGCGCAAAGCCCTGGGTGCCAGGCAATCTCAAATACTGCTTCAATTCTTATTCGAATCAGCCCTGCTTTGTTCATTGGGAGGCGTAGCGGGGGTGGTTCTCGGCATTGGAGGTTCCGGGTTGGTTGCCAAACTTGGGCCAAAGACGGCTGTTTCTCCTGCATCTACAGTTATAGCTTTTGCGTTTTCAGTGCTGGTGGGTTTTGTGTTCGGCGTGTATCCTGCCATGCGCGCAGCCAGACTCGAGCCGGTTGATGCTTTGAGAAGCGACTAATTGCCATAACCTGGGAAGGGATTTAGGGCGGTGCCGTAGAATAGCAAATTATGGCACCGCCCAATATTGATGGTAACATTCGTCATGAACGCCATACAGGTTATGAACGTTGTGGACCTACCGGAGAAAATGGTTCAGACGACCTTTTTGGGTTACCGGAATTGCTTAGGCGTCACAAGAGGCCATTGTTGTGGCCTGCAATAGGGTTTTTGCTGGGAACCACTTACCCCGCTGTCATGTTGAAACCTCTTGTTTTGGTATTGCTGTTTGCAATATGCATGGGCCTCTTGGTAATCTCCACAGGTTTCGCCCCAGGTTCCAACCCAGGCTTCGCCCCAGGCGCCATAACCGGAGGGCCGGCCTTCCCGGATTTCCTCAAAGCGGGAATATGTGCCGTGTTACTTTTGATTGCTGGCTATTTGGCCGGGGCGCTTCGAGGCACTGAGTGGGTGAACCGGAT
>DUTL01000259.1 GCA_012842105.1 Candidatus Fermentithermobacillaceae bacterium
AAAGGCTGTCCGATGGCCGCGACAAAATCCGGCAAATAGTGTCTAGCGATTTTGCACGGGTATGAGGCAACTCGATAAGACTGAAGCAGGCATACATTCAATTTTGCCTTCGTGTGTAGTCATTTCCAATCGGCATATACGGCAATGTACATCTTTGATGCACTACGCTGAGAAGCAAGTGCCTGCTGATTATATGTGAAAAGGTATGGAAGACTAGCAGGAAATTGCCGCTAATTTTCAGCAAGGTTATTGACATATATTCAAACCGGATTATAATAGGTAATGGGTATATACCGATAACTACATAAGTGAAGGCGCAAATTGGGGAGGTGCACACAATGAAACTAGCTGTATGTTCTCAAGGAAAGACTCTCGATTCGGAAGTGGATCCCAGATTCGGGAGAACCCAATACTTCGTGATTGTTGATCTTGAAACAGGGGAGTCAGAAGCCATAGAAAATCCCTCAGTATCCCTGGGCCATGGTGCAGGCGTTAGTTCAGCACAGCTCCTATCAAGAAAAGGCGTAGATGCTGTATGTGCCCAACGCGTTGGGCCTAATGCGTTTTCATCTTTAGATGCTGCTGGGATAAGAGTATATGCCATGGGAGCAAACAAGAACGTGGGTGAAGTTGTTGATGAGTACAAGAAGGATCTGCTTGAAGAACAATCGAGCCCAAATGTATCGGGCCATCAGAACGGGTAGTCATTTTGACAGGTAGTTGCTTGGAACGGGTAGCTATTTCCGGGAAATCTTCTCTTGGAATTACCAATGAGCTGAAAGGAGGTGGTTCACGATGCCAGGATTTGATGGCACAGGCCCTCGGGGTAGAGGCCCATTTACTGGCAAAGGCCAAGGGTTTTGCGCTATTCGTGTACCTGGGGCGGTTAATGATTCAGCCTCTGGATCATCTGTCAGATCAAGAGCCGGAATTGCCTTGCGTCGAGCAGGAAGGCTTGGAATGGGGATCGGACTGGGCCTAGGGTTGGGTAGAAGGCGCAGAAGAGGTAACAAAAGTGGTTTGCTCGGCAGACAGCGGTAAGACTGTGAACTGAAACAACGGGGACGAACCATTGTTTCAGGCCACTGTTTAGAATCATATCAAAAATGAAAGGGGGAACTAAGATGCCAGCTGGAGATAGAACCGGTCCAGGGGGTTTCGGGCCAATGAGCGGACGAGGCTTTGGATATTGTGCAGGCTATCCTGCTCCAGGCTATATGCATCCAGGTGGAAGAGGGCTTGGCTGGGGTAGAGGCGCCGGCCGGGGTTTGGGCAGGTATGGAAGAGGCTTTAGGCGTGGAAGAGGCCGGTTCGGCGGAAGAGGATTTGGTCGGGGCAGAGGCTGGTATGGCCATCCTTATCAGGCAGGCTACTATGCTCCTTCCGTAGATCCTTACGGAATTCCGTGGAACGAGCCTGTTGACGAAAAAACGCTGCTTGCAGAAGAGGCGGAGCTTTTGAGCGAAAATATCCAGGCCATTCAAGCCAGGCTAGATGAAATAAGCGGCAGGCTTGAGGAGTTGCGTAGCGCCGGAGAAGAAGATAAGAACGGCGGCAAGCAATAAGCAGGATTCAAAAGCGAGGGTGTGCTGCCCTTGCTTTTGATTACATAAGAACCATATATATAAGGACGATACACATGGGGCGAGCGTTGATGGCCGGCATCTTGTCACCTTGCCCTTTGCGTACTCAAACATGATTGGGGGCTCTTGAATGCGGATTTCAATTGCCAGCGGGAAGGGTGGAACCGGCAAAACTACAGTTGCGGTGAATTTGGCTCTGGCGGGACATTACCATGTGGCCGGGAGGGTCGATTTGGCAAATCCCCAGGCCGGTAACATTTCCGCGGGAAATCAAGTGCAAATCCTCGACTGTGATGTTGAAGAACCTAACTGCCATATTTTTCTCAAGCCAAAAATTGAGAACAAGACAGAAGTTACCGTACCTGTTCCTGATGTTAATGAGAGTGAATGTACTCTTTGCGCAACATGTGGAGAAGTATGCGCATTTCATGCAATAATGCCGGGCAAGCACAGGGTCTTAGTATTCCCCGAACTGTGTCATGGATGTGGAGCGTGTGCATTGCTGTGCCCATCTGAAGCCATAACCGAGATCCCGCGCAGTGTAGGTATTGTCGAAACCGGGTTTGTGGACATGAGCAGGAGTGATCACGCAAATTCAACTAAAGGTGATTTGCCCGACGTTCCTAACTTAGCTCGCGAAGCACATTCTGTGAAGACTCTTCCTTTTGCTCAGGGAATCCTGAATCCAGGCGAGGCCCTCGCAACACCGGTGATAAGTGAGGTCAAGTCTGCTGCTCGAAATGATTGCATTGTAATTATCGATACTCCGCCCGAGCAGCAGACTTGACCTCACTTATCACCGGTGTTGCGAGGGCCTCGCCTGGATTCAGGATTCCCTGAGCAAAAGGAAGAGTCTTCACAGAAT
>DUTL01000260.1 GCA_012842105.1 Candidatus Fermentithermobacillaceae bacterium
GCGACAGCTACCGGCTCCGTGCCCATTTACAAAATGAAGAAAGGAAGGTGATCCCATTATCCTAAGTTAGTAAAGAAAGGTCAGTAAAGGACAAAGAAGGTGGGGAAATTATTTGGCCGAAAGAGGGAGAATCAAAATGGCCGTTGACACTAGGGATATCTGTTCTAGAAGCCGCCATAATGGGAACCGTTGTTGCAGCTGTTTCTCCTGCTGTCATTGTGCCAAGGATGCTTAGGCTAATGGAAAGCGGGTATGGAATAAACAAGAGTATTCCCCAGATGATCATGGCAGGTGCCTCGGTAGATGATGTATTTGTCATTGTTCTCTTTACAGCTTTTACAGGACTAGCGCAAAGCGGAACTATTACACCGGCACATTTTTTAACCATTCCTACATCAATCATCTTAGGTTTATTAGGTGGAGTGATAGCAGGACTTGTTTTATCGTTGCTATTTGCCAGAGTGCATATTAGAGATAGTGGGAAAGTAGTAATTATTCTTTCAGTTTCGTTTTTGCTTGTTACTCTAGAACACACTATGACAGGGATAATCGGCTTTTCGGGTCTGCTTGCAGTAATGGCGCTTGGAGCATCTATTCAGCAAAATAAATATGAGGTTTCAAAACGTCTTTCGGATAAGTTCTCTAAGCTATGGGTAGGAGCAGAAGTGCTTCTTTTTGTTCTCGTAGGAGCAACTGTCGATATTGGTTATGCGTTAAATGCCGGAGCTTTATCGATTGTACTGATCGTTGGGGTCTTATTGTTCCGGATGATTGGAGTGCTTGTTTGCCTTATTGGAACCAATCTCAATAGAAAAGAAAGGATTTTTACTGCTTTTGCCTATATGCCAAAAGCTACTGTGCAAGCAGCTATTGGTGGATTGCCTTTAGCAATGGGGCTTGCTTGTGGAGACATTGTTTTGACTGTGGCAGTTCTTTCTATTATTATCACCGCGCCGATTGGTGCCATGCTTGTAGATGTATCCTACAAAGAACTTCTTTCTAGGTGTTTATTGCAGACTAAGGCTACCGGGAAGAACGGGGGCGCAGACGTTTTCCTGGACAGCTCAGACGGCCAAACCGGGGCTCCGCCTATACTTCAACGGACTCATCGCACCCAATGATAGTTCAATTATTGGGATTTGGCCTGCGGTAATCGTGCGTGAATATGTATGATTCCTAACTCGATTGCCGGTTCTTGCATCAGGTATCGTGGCTGAAATCGGGGCCATCTCACGTTTCGAACAATTGAAATTGCACCGTAGGTCTTATAGGGTGGCAGTATCATTGTCCAGTGTAACACTATAGCAGAGTTGACAAGCAGGTTCATCTTGCTTATAACAATCATAGGGAATGAAGTGCTCCCTTGGCACCAGCCAAAACCGCTATTCAAGCTGATGACTTCTTTGGGTGATTGCGAAGTCATCGGCTTTTTTGCTTTTGCCAGGGATGCCTTGTGAGCACTTGGCAGTATCACTTAACTTAATCCGGTGACTCGTTTTGAGTTTTGAAGGGGTAAAATTTTGCGCTACCGGGCGAGGAAAAGCATTTACCTCGCCCGGTATGACGCCGGCTGTTTAAGACCAGTCCAGGAAAGGATTTATGTCTGAAGATCATCGCCTCTGAAGTGGCCTAAGTGGGAGACAAACAAGCGACAGGGGTGCATCGATACATGATAGGTCAACTGGATAAGATCATTGTATTAATGTCGAACGGAAAAGTTATCAATCAGCAGATGTGTGCAATAGAGAAACTCAAGGGTAGGCTGGCCCAAAATGAGCTGATCATCTCAGTCATCGGGCAATTCAAGCGTGGAAAAACAGCACTGGTAAACGCTATTCTCGGAGATGAGATTCTACCCGTGGGAATCGTGCCACTTACTTCTGTGGTGACGAAGATACGAAATGGCAATGCTTTCAGGGCTGTTGTGCATTTTCTTAACGGTTCATCCCAGCAGGTTCCGCAGGCAGAATTGTCCGGTTTCATCAGTGAGCAAGAGAACAAGAACAATCACAAGAATGTTGACTTTGTGGATTTGTGGTATCCGTGTAACCTGCTTGGACAGGGAGTGATTCTTGTAGACACGCCGGGCGTCGGTTCGGTGCACCGCCACAACACCGAGGCCTCGTATGCCTTTGTGCAGAAAAGCGACGCCGTGCTATTCGTACTCTCGGTGGATAGCCCAATTAACGAGCTTGAGCGGGAGTTTTTGCTTCAAGCAGAGCGGTATGCATCCAAATTCTACTTCGTTGTCAACAAAGTTGATACCATCGGTGATGCCAGCAAGGCCGAGTACCTTGCATACTGCAAGACGGTCCTGCAGGGGATCTTGGTAAAGGAGCCTGTTGAACTGTACCCCGTCAGCGCGTTAACTGGGGAGGGTGTTACGGAGGTGCTTGATGTAATAAGACGGGACATTTCTTCTTCTGCAGACCAAATCTTGCGATCCTCCATTTGCATCAAGGTAAACGACGTTGTTCAGGAAGCAGTCTCAAAGCTAGACTTATATGTCAGCGCGATCTCACTTTCTATTGAGGAGTTGAATGAGAAAACTACCTCCTTGACTGAAAAGCAGAGGGAACTTGATGCTATGGCAGACCAAACTGACCTGTTGCTCAA
>DUTL01000261.1 GCA_012842105.1 Candidatus Fermentithermobacillaceae bacterium
GATAGGGTTAGATCTTGTATTGATATCCCGGGTGAAAGCCAGCTATGATAAAAGCCCTGTTTTGTTTGTCAAGAGGTTTCTGAGTGACGATGAAGCGGCATACTGCCTTGATGTTGCCAGGCCTTGCCGGCGGTTTGAACGTTTCGCCGGACGCATCGCCGCCAAAGAGGCAGTAATGAAGGTCCTCGGAAAGGGATGGCCTCATGTACCGTGGACTGATATCGAAATAGTTCATGATGAATCAAAGCGGCCGTTGGTTAGGCTTAAGGGGAAAGCTTTAGCTATCATGGGCCAACATAATCTAGAGTATATACAAGTCTCAATTACCCATGACGGGCAAATGGCTGCCGCTGTTGCTATCGGAATCCCCAGAACATTTGGCCCGCGTGACCTTACCCAGGGCATGGGCCGGGCTTTTGATTTGAGAACTAAGTAGATGGACAGGGGTTGGTTCAATTGTACATTGTCTCTGCTGCTGAGATGCGAGAGTTGGATGGCATGGTTCAACGCCTGGGCGTGCCGGCCCTTATTCTTATGGAAAATGCAGGCAGGGCTTTGGCCGACCATTCTGAGAGATTATTAGCCGGGATTCGCTCTGAGACTTCAGAAACACTCATTCAATCACAGCAAGTTACGAAATGCAAAACGATTGCAGTTTTGGCAGGCCCGGGGCAAAACGGGGGAGATGGGTTTTGCGCTGCCAGGCATTTAGCTGCAAGGGGCCACAACGTGAAGGTTGGTTTCTTCGGAAACAAGGAACAGTTGCCCAACGAAGCGTTTCTCAACTACCAAATGTTAGAACCCTATCCTGTTGACACATATTATTGCGAGACCATGACGCCTCAAGAGGTGTTGGAGAGATTGGGTTGCCCGGATTTGATAATCGATGCTCTCCTGGGGATAGGCGCCAAAGGTGCCCCACGGTTTCCTATAGATATGGCTATCCGGTGGGCCAATTCTCAAGAGGCGCTTGTAGTTGCTTGTGACATGCCCTCAGGTGTCTCAGCAGATACAGGATACGCCTATTCCCCTTCCATCCGGGCAGATGTCACGGTTACCATGGGCCTCGCCAAGGTAGGGCTTGTTAGCTACCCTGGCCGGATGTATGCTGGGAATATCGTTGTTGAAAACCTCAGTTTCCCGCCTGGACTGTTGACAAGGTTTGGCGGTTTGGAGGAAATTCAAAACGGGCCTGTGGGAGAAGAGGCAAAGAGCCATAACCTATCCGGCGAGATGAGAATTCTTGCGCAAGCAGCGTCGGTTGGAAAAGCCGGGAGCCTGTTGCCATGCAGGCATGCTAACCACCATAAAGGGCTGTCGGGCCATGTTCTTGTTATTGCAGGCTCATTGGGTATGGCAGGCGCTGCAGTCCTGGCCGCAAAAAGCGCTCTAAGATCCGGGGCCGGTACTGCCACTTTACTTTGCCCCGGCGAGATTTACAACGTATGCGCAGCCATGGTTCCGGAAATAATGGTGGTTCCGTGCGGTTCGGCAGGTATGTTCTACCCCGGGCAAGAGTGTATTAGTGCAGTTAAGCACAACATTAAGAGAGCCGGGGTTGTGATAATCGGGCCCGGATGGGGAAGAGGATACTTTCAAACACAATTTTTGAAGGAGATCCTGCCTTTTGCGTCGAAAAAAACCACTGTAGTAGATGCAGATGCGCTTTTTGCCTTGGAACAGCTGGGAGGGTTGTCATATCTTGCAAGAATCGAGGGAAACTTTATTCTGACACCTCATCCCGGGGAACTGTCAGTGCTTACCGGCCTTAGCATAGAGGAACTGGAAAGAGATAGGCCCGGTTATGCGAGGGAAGCATCACGTCAATCAAACAGCATTATGTGTCTTAAAGGAGCCGGGACGTGTACCGCTGAACCGTCAGGCCGGCTGTTTGTAAATACGTCAGGTGGGCCTTACATGGCAACAGCGGGGTCAGGCGATGTTCTCACCGGAGTTATCGCCGCTTTGGTTGCTCAAGGGCTCCCTTCTTATACAAGTGCTTGGCTGGGAGTTTTCTGGCACGGGCTTGCAGGGGAAGCTGCTTTGAAGCGCGAGGGATCTTACGGCATATTAGCCGGCGACATCATTGAGTGTTTGCCAGAGGCGCGATCCTGGATAGAACAGGAATTTGACCGTTTGCGAAAAGAGGCGAATGGCCAATCTTAAGGAGGCCGAACCTATCTTGGCAAGAATGAAACGAGTGGTTGTAGGGTTCCCTGAAGACATATTGGCAGGTATTGACGACATAGTAGTAGAAACAAACAAGTCTCGTTCTTTATTTATACGTGAGGCGTGTTGTTTTTACATGGAAAAGGTGAAGAAGGAGAGTATGCGGGAGCAGATGAGAACCGGCTATTTGGAAATGGCCGAAATTAACAGACTTCTGGCGGAAGAGATAGCGTGTGATTTTGACTGCTTGCCCAGGTTAGGCCTTGTAGACGAATATTGTGCTCATGCCAGTGAAAGCATTTCCCGGCATGATTTGCCGGCCAAATGGAGGAAGTCTTGATTGGAGCCTTCCAGGGGTGACATTTACTTTGCTGATCTAAACCCTGTTCTTGGTTCGGAACAAGGAGGATTCAGGCCTGTTTTGATCATCCAGAATGATATTGGAAACAAGTACAGCCCTACCGTGATTATTTCTGCGATCACTTCTCAAATTCAAAAAGCGAGGCTTCCCACTCATGTGGAACTTCCTGCTCGTCTCTCAAACCTTGAAAAAGATTCAGTTATCTTACTTGAGCAAATAAGAACCATAGACAAAAGGCGTCTTAAGAAAAAGGTGGCAAAGCTTGAGCGTGACATTATGTCACGGGTTGATGACGGTTTGGAATTGTCCTTGGGGTTAAGGCCTTTGTGAGCAGTAGGCACCATTGGCCGTAAAGATCAGATGGGTTTTGGAAGGAGAGGATACAGATTGAAACCGGTAATTGGTATTATTGCCAGTTGGAACGAGGAAGAAGAATCATCGGTTTTATCCCACACCTATGTCGCTTCGGTGGTGGAAGCAGGCGGAATTCCTCTGCTGATACCTATGGTAGGCCAAGATGACGCTGGGGAACTTCTACCCAAATTAGATGGTATTATTTTTCCGGGCGGAGATGATGTCGACCCAGCCAGATATGGAGAGCGGCCCCTTCCTAAACTTGGCCGCATTAGCCCCAGGCTCGATATTCTGGAATTGCATTTTGCCAGAAGGGCTTTGGATATTGGATTGCCAATCCTGGGGATTTGCCGAGGATGCCAGGTTGTTAATGTCGCAGCAGGGGGCGCTTTGGTTCAGGACATACCCTCCCAGGTCGGCGGAGCAATGAAACACCGGCAGCAAGCTCCCAGATGGTATGGTACACATGAAGTTATACTTGATGAAAATTCCCTGGCATTTGCTGTATTTGGGGCCCGCCGGATATCAGTCAACTCATATCACCACCAGTCAGTTAGAGATCCGGGAGACGGCTTAACTGTTTCGGGCAGGTCACTTGACGGCATCGCAGAAGTGGTTGAAGGGAGCCGGAATTTCGTGCTTTTGCTGCAATGGCACCCTGAAGCAATGTGGAAGCATAATCGTACTTTTCTTAGGCCGTTTCAGGCACTTGTCGAAGCTGCCAAGGATTCTAATGATTGAGTGGAGGCTTTAGTTGATGGAGAATGGAGTTGGATCCGGGTTCCAGGTTGGCTCGAGGCCCAGATGCAGGGATTTCGGCCTTTCGATAGGAGCGCTTTCGCCGGGGCCTTTCAACGCAATCACAGACGTTCCAGGCGTCCTTGTAGGGCATTCAACAATTGTAGAAGGTGAAGGGGCTCTTGTCCCGGGCAGGGGGCCGGTTAGAACAGGGGTAACCGCAATTAGGCCTCATCCGGGCAACATATTTCAACAAAAAGTTCCAGGAGCTATACACGTCATTAACGGTTTTGGAAAGGCTACCGGCATTGCCCAGGTACAGGAGTTAGGAACCATTGAGACTCCGATTATCCTCACTAATACCTTAAGCGTAGGCCAAGCCTGGGATGCCCTTTGCGAGTATATGCTGGAGCACAATCCTGACATTGGCGTGGCTACAGGTACTGTGAATCCCTTGGTCCTCGAATGCAACGATGGCTACCTGAATGACATCAGAGGAAGGCACGTAAACAAAGAACACATATTTTCAGCATTGACCGAGGCTGCACCCGGGCCGGTGGCCGAAGGGAACGTAGGAGGCGGCACCGGAATGTCCTGCCTTGGTTTCAAGGGAGGCATAGGCACATCTTCCAGATGCATAGAGTTCGGCCATGAGAGATGGTTTCTAGGCGTCTTGGTCATGGCTAACTTTGGTAGAATGGAAGAACTGCTGATTTCGGGAATTCCCGTAGGGTTGGAACTTGGAAGATGTTTGGAGGGGCAGCCTGACGCTCCCCCCGGTTCCATAGTGGTGGTACTGGGAACCGATGCACCTGTTTCAGACAGGCAGCTTTCAAGGATTGCCAGGAGGTGTCAGGGGGGGCTCGCACGTGTGGGCTCTACTTTTCGAAACGGAAGCGGTGATTTCGTGGTAGCTTTTACCACGGCAAACCGTGTTAGCCACAAAGATTCCTCTCCTTTTGCCGCCGAAAAACGGCTGCGGGATGATTCCCGGCAAATGGGGCATGTTTTCACTGCCTCGGTTGAAGCTACTGAAGAAGCGATCCTTAATTCGTTATTTGCTGCAGAAACGATGGAAGGCCGGGACGGCAATACCAGGACGGGTTTACCGGTTGGCAGGGTAATTGACATTCTACGAAGCCGGCAAGCCTTGAAATGAGTTGAAAAGGACAGTCCATTTATGGAAATACGGTTTACGGCAGGATAAATTGAAGAACCGTCGAATGGTGTACAGAATCTTGTTGTAAAAGCCTGATTCTTCAGTAAGCGGCTTTTGAGGAGGTTTGCAATGCCCCAAAAAAACGAAAAAAGCGAAAGGGAGCAAGGCCGGCCAGGCACAACAGCAGGAAGGCCTGCCTACCTCAGAGGCTTAATGCCCCGGGGGAAGCCAGATTCCGCGGAGGCCAAAGAGGTTGCTCCGGTTGATAAGGAAGAAGAAGCAAAGGAAGACGTGGAGCTATACAGCTGGAAAAACTGGCTCCTGCCAAGGCGGCCTCTTGTTTCGGCAGTTGTTGTAGCTTCTCTCATAGGGTGTATAGTTCTTGCGTATTGGGCGGTACCTCAGTTATTTTTTGTGGCGGTTATCACGTTGATATTTCTCAACCGCCTGGCTCCGTATCTCTTTCCGGTCAAATTTGTTTTGACCGAAGAAACAGTGGGTTACAAGACATTCCTGGCAAGAGATGTCCGCGGGTGGGATAGGTTCTTGACCTACAGGGAATTTCCAGACGGTGTGTTCCTTACACATGACATACGAACTTTGAGGGGACGTATGAAGGAGGGGGTTTTTCTTTACTACTATGAAGACGGTTCTAATAGAGATGAAATTCTTCGTATAGTCGAATCAAAGCTGAAGCCTCTGCACGAAGCACTATCCATAGAAGATGAGAAGAGGGAAGATAGGGGAGGGCTGCGCTCGGCGCTTGATCGCGTTCGCAGATTCCGCTCACAGAAGTAATTCTGAAGCAAATCACTATAAGGCCTCGCCCAACGTACCTATCAAAGTTTTCATTATCTTTGATCTTGATTGTCGAGAAGGGGAACAAGGAGGAGGGATCTATTATGGAAGAGAGAAAGATAGAATCTATCTTGGCTACAGACGTTGGGTCTACTACTACCAAAGCCATTCTTATTGAGAAGCGTGGGGATGAGTACAGGCTTGTGACACGCGGAGAAATGCCGACCACAGTAGAAGCTCCGTGGGAAAACGTTATGGTCGGTGTGAAGAAGGCTGTAAGGCGTGTAGAAGAACTCATAGACCGGCCCATTCTTGATGAGTCGGGCACCTTGATCCGGCCAAAAGAAGGCCAGAAAGGTGTCGACATGTATGTTTCTACGTCCTCGGCCGGGGGCGGGCTCCAAATGATGGTCGCCGGCCTGGTAAAGACCATTAGCGCCAGTTCGGCTCACAGGGCGGCCCTTGGCGCAGGCGCGGTAGTGCTGGATGTCATATCAGTAGACGACGGAAGATCGCAATCAGAGCAGATCACCAGAATCACCGAATTGCGCCCTGACATAATCCTGGTGTCAGGCGGCGTTGATGGAGGTTCAGTTGCGTATCTGGCCTTGATTGCAGAGATCATCAAGCAGGCAAACCCCCAGCCGCGCTTTGGCGCCACCTATAAGCTGCCTCTCATTTATGCAGGCAACAAAGATGCTCAGGATATTGTGACGGCGATTTGCGGACAGACTATGGATGTGCATCTGGTTGACAACCTAAGGCCGCGTCACGATATTGAAAACCTTGGGCCGGCCAGGGAGGCCATACATGACCTCTTTATGAACCACGTTATGGCCCAGGCGCCTGGATACGGCGATCTTATGGAATTGGTAGATACTACAATCATGCCAACGCCCGGCGCTGTCGGAAAACTGGTGATGGTCCTTGCTGAGCAGCATAATGAGAGTATTATCGGAGTGGATATTGGCGGGGCAACGACCGACGTGTTCTCCAACTTCGAAGATACTTTTACGAGAACTGTCTCTGCGAACCTGGGTATGAGCTATTCAATCTGCAACGTACTTGAGGAAGCAGGTTTTGATAATATTTTACGGTGGGTGCCTTTTGGTATGGACCAGTCTCAGATTTCTGACTGGATTGCCAACAAGATGGTTAGGCCTACCACAATACCTCAAACGCTGTACCACCTGGTAATTGAGCAATCTCTTGCAAGGGAGGCGCTAAGGCTCAGTTTTGAACACCACAAGAGCCTTGCGAAAAAAGTTGAGGAAGAAGTAGTTCAATTTGGCCGTGAGTCCAGAGTTGCGAAAGCTTCCGGGCGCGACATTATCGATATGATGCACCTTGATATGCTGGTGGGCTCAGGTGGCGTATTGTCACACGCTCCCAGGCGGGAGCAAGCTGCATTGATGCTCATAGATGCTTTCCAGCCTGAAGGGGTCACCCAGCTGGCTGTAGACTCTATTTTCATGATGCCTCACCTGGGAGTGCTTTCGTCTGTGTATCCTGAAATTGCAGCGGAAGTGTTCGAGAAAGACTGCCTGGTAAGGCTGGGCACAGTAGTGGCGCCTGTAGGCCCTCCAAGCCGAAGCGGTATCCTGGCATCTGTACACATTACCATGCCTGACGGGCAGGTTTCGGAGCATAAAATTATGAGTGACGAGATCAAGGTTATTCCTTTGGGAGTGGGAGAAACTGCGTCATGCAAAATTCAGCCTCACGGCGGACGCATAAATGTGGGGGCGGGCAGGGGCAGCGCCGTTGAGAAGCAGCTTCATGGCGGCCTTGTAGGAATTATTTTGGACGGCAGGGGCCGTCCCATAGAGATACCGGAAAGCGAGGTCGAGCGAATCAGCAAATTGACCTCGTGGTTTGAAGCTGTGAATGCCTATCCAATGGATCTTATTCGCGATTTACAGGAGCGGTATCCGGTTAAAGAAGAAGATACCAAAGGAGGGGAAAAGCGTGGCGGCCTCTTCAGTTTATTCACCAGATAGTCCAGAGAGTCGAATTGAGCTTATAAGAAAAGAGAGAAGATTGCCTCTTCCAGGCGAGGTCCTGGTCAAACCGGGAGATATCGTATTCCCGGACACGCCTGTTGCCAAGATAGCCCTCAGGCCCGGTATTCCTTGGGTTATTCCGGCTTCCAGGTTGCTTGGTATACAACCTTCAGAACTGGGAAAATCCATGCTGAAGAAAGTTGGCGACCGGGTTAAGACCCAGGATGTCATTGCCAGGGCTGAACAAGGATTGTACGGTAGAAAGGAAATCGGGTCACCTACAGATGGCGTAATTGAAGATATATCCAATCGTTCAGGAAGAATTACAATCCGGGAAGAATTCGGCAGGGAGGAGCCACCTGTAACCTTCGATGTGGCTTTTGAGATTAAGTGTAAACCTGGAGAACTTCCCATGCACATGCTAAGGCAGATAGGCCAGGAAATCAAGCGAGGGCAGATGATTGCCAAGAAAGGCGAAGCACAGGCTTTCTTCACTAAGACTGCGATAGCTCCGGTATCCGGGATCATATCTAAGATTGACACGGAGACAGGCAGGGTAACAATTGCCAGGCCGTTCAAAGAAGTTGTGGCCAATGCATACGTACAAGGAACTGTATCTGAGATTATTGAAAACCGAGGGTGTATCGTTGACACTCCGGGAGTTAGCCTGAACGGGGTTTTTGGGTTAGGTCAAGAAACTTACGGCGAACTGAGAATGGTTACAAAGAGCCCTGATCAGGTGCTTGAACCTGACATGATAACCGAAGACTGCAAAGACAAGATTATCATTGGAGGGTCATTTGCTACCAATGAGGCCCTATCCCGGGCACTCGAAGTAGGCGTAAAGGGAGTGGTCACAGGCACGGTTAACTACTTCAATCTGACCCAATCTCTTGGAGTCAAACTCGGTGTGGGTATAACGGGCCAGGAAGATATCGATATAACGGTTATCTTGATGGAGGGTTTTGGCCACCTGGCTATGCGAAAGGAAGCGTGGGAAACCCTGGCTGCCCTTGAAGGGAAGATGGCTTCTATAAATGGAGCAACCCAAATTAGGGCAGGGGCGATAAGGCCTGAAGTCATCGTTCCTTTCCCCGATTATGACGGTGATCTTGCTGACGAAACCGAATTCGATGCTGATTTGCGGGTAGGAATGAACGTGCGGATAGTCAACGAACCCTATTTTGGGGCCACCGGAAGAATTGTTGAGATCAAACGAGAACCTGTATCAATCGAAACCGAAGCAAAAGTTCCTGTGGTCAAAGTTGAACTTTCAGATATGACTCAAGTTTTTGTTCCGAGGGCTAATGTAGAATTGTTCTAGATAGGCAGGCGATTCCTGCAACCTGTTTTGGAGTATCCGAGATGTTTGCCGTTGGCCGGGTACGTGAAACGCCTATGGAACTAAAAGGTTGCGGAGAATTGGTTGAACTATTGTAAAATAGACACAATGCTATCAGTTATCATAAGAGCGGGGAGGTTTGACAGATGATTCAATTTCGCGAACCCATTGATGAAAAACGGCGAGATGAGCTGTTAGATGCCATTGCAAAGAAGATCAAGCAATATGGGCTTGCGGTTCCTGCTATTTTTTTCCTTGAGATGAACAAGCCGTTTAGTTATATAGGTGGACAGGCCATGCATTTTTTTGCGCCGGTGGTTGGGGTGTTCTTTGAGACCTTTGAAGACTATGCTTACTTTTTTGATGACAGGCAAAACGTAGAACTGCTAATCCAGCGGATTGAAGCTATTGCCATGGAAGAAGAGGAAGAGAAGAGGCAGCGGAAGGCTCTAAAGGAGACGTCCCGGAAGCGAAAGGCAGAGGCATCCATGCTGGACGATGCGCTCAAGATGGAGCCTGACGGCAAAGCCCCGGATAATGGCGGGAATTAATTCAGATGCAAGAGGATTTTGCATAGCAAATGTCGTATTTAGCCATGTGGCATTGTTTTATGTTTTGACGGTGGCAGTGAGGGAGGGGAAGAGTTAGTGCAGGAGCATACTAATGCGTTTGAGCCGGACAGGGAGATAAACTCCGTGCTGGCTACTGACTGCGGTTCCACAACGACTAAAGCTATTCTTATTGAGAAGGTTGGCGATGAATACCGTCTGGTTGTGCGGGGCGAAGCTCCGACAACTGTTGAAGCGCCTTTTGAAGACGTTACAATGGGTGCAAGAAATGCTATCAGGGAAATTGAGGAACTCACCGGTAGGAAATTTCTTAACGACCAAGGGGTGATCACTCCAACGCAACCTGACGGTACAGGTGTAGACATTTATATGTCCACCTCTTCTGCTGGCGGCGGGCTCCAGATGATGGTGGCGGGCGTGGTTAAGACCATGACTGCCGAATCTGCAGCCAGAGCTGCTCTTGGAGCCGGGGCAATCGTAATGGACGTTATCTCAGTGGATGACGGGCGGAAATCCCACGAGAAGATTCAGCGAATCAGGCATCTCCGGCCAGACATGATTCTTCTTTCCGGAGGAATTGACGGTGGTACAATCACTCACGTCGCTGAGATCGGTGAGTTGATTTCAGCCGCTGAGCCCAAGCCCAGGCTTGGCATCGGTTACAGGCTGCCAATTATTTATGCAGGCAACAAGCATGCAAGGAAACACATTAGTAATATCCTCGGCGAGAAGACAGACCTAAGAATTGTAGACAACCTGCGGCCTGTTCTTGAAATGGAACTACTTGGGCCGGCAAGAGAAGAGATTCACAACCTCTTCATGGAGCACGTCATGGCTCAGGCGCCTGGTTACAACAAACTTATGGAGTGGACCCCAATACCGATCATGCCTACCCCCGGGGCGGTTGGCGCTTGCATGCAAACAGCATCCAGTGAATATGACATGAGCGTCATAGGGGTCGACGCCGGAGGCGCTACCACTGACGTATTTTCAGTGTTTGGTGAGTTTTTTAACAGGACTGTTTCAGCCAACCTGGGTATGAGCTATTCTATTTGTAATGTTCTGCTCGAGGCCGGCGTAAGCAATATTCTTAGGTGGATTCCCTTTTCCATTGAGGAAGGGGCTCTCAGGAACAGGATTAGAAACAAGATGATTCGCCCTACGACTATTCCTCAGACTCTTGACGAATTAATCATTGAACAGGCTATTGCCAGAGAAGCTTTGCGTCTTGCATTTGAACACCACAAAAGCCTGGCAGTTGGGCTTAGAGGTATACACAGGCAAAGGACCATTGGAGATACCTTTGAACAATCGGGAAGCGGCGAGACGTACATTGACATGGCCGAACTCGGCATGCTTATTGGCTCAGGGGGAGTCTTGTCTCACGCACCCAGGCGGGCGCAAGCTGCCATGATGCTGTTGGATGCTTTCCAGCCCGAATCCAAAACCATGCTGGCGGTTGACTCAATCTTTATGATGCCACAACTGGGTATTCTGGCGTCTATCCACCCGAAAGCATCCATGCAGGTTTTTGACAGGGACTGCTTGGTCAAACTTGGATCGTCGATTGCTCCCGTAGGGCCCAACGGTTCAGTTAAGTTCGGTGAACCGTGCCTGAAGGTGACGTTTGATTTTGAAGGCGAAACCATTGAAGAATCAGTGCCTTTCGGTTCCTTGAAGTTGGTCCCGATTCCCGAAAACAAGACTACCGAAGTTGTTATTCACCCCGCCCGTCACTTTGACGTAGGTAGGGGCTATGGGCATGACCTCGAAACAACTGTCAACGGCGGGGTAGTGGGAGTGATTATCGATTGCAGAGGGCGTCCGGTTGCCCTCCCGGAGGATGTACAAGAGCGGAACTTGAAATTGGTAGAGTGGTTTATTGCGATGAATATGTATCCGGAAGAATCACTCAGGAAATATGCACAGATTTAGGGGAGGGAAGGTATAGATGGCACACGCATATACACCTGGACTCAAGGTTACTGAAAAAGCGGTGATCACCAAGACACGCCGCCTTCCTATCCTCGGCGAAGTGTTGGTTGAGAAAGGACAGGCGGTTTCTCCTCACACAATTGTGGCGAAAACGGATATTCCCGGCAATCCACAGACTGTCAATGTGGCAAACGTATTGGGCGTCGATCCTGAGGACATTGTCGATTTCATGAAGAAATCAGAAGGCGATTCTGTTAAGAAGGGCGAACTTTTGGCGGAATACAAGTCGTTTTTCGGCCTCATTAGGCATCACGTAGAATCGCCTACTGACGGGACTATTGAGATGATCTCCTCAGTTACAGGGCAGGTCACTTTACGTGAACCACCTGTTCCCATTGAGATTGATGCTTATGTCGACGGAATTGTTGAGGAGGTGCTTCCCAAAGAGGGAGTTATCGTAAAGACGGAAGGCGCCTTTATTCAGGGTATTTTTGGAGTTGGAGGAGAAGCCCAGGGGGTTATTCGAGTTGCAGTAGACAATCCCGGTGACGTGCTGGACGCTTCGTGCATCAAGGAAGACGACAAAGGGAAGATACTGATAGGCGGCTCGCTGGTTACGGCTGATGCCATTAAGAAAGCAGGAGAACTAGGTGCCAAAGGGATTGTGGTAGGCGGGATAATCGACACGGACTTAATCGATTACCTTGGTTTTGATATTGGCGTGGCTATTACCGGACATGAGGATGTTCCGGTTACTGTGATTATCACCGAAGGTTTTGGCAAGATGAAAATGGCAGATCGTACCTTTGGGCTGCTTAATGAGCTGAACGGCTTCAAGGCTTCAATAAACGGGGCAACACAGATTCGTGCAGGGGTTATGCGCCCTGAGATCATTGTGCCCGGTTATGAAGCAGGGGTGCGTAGCGATTTGCTAGATCTTACCAAGGGGCTTGTGCCCGGAACGCCAATTAGAATTATCAGGGAGCCTTATTTCGGAATTCTGGCTGAGATAGTTGAATTGCCGCCTGAACTTGAGGTAATTGAGTCTGAGGCCAGGGTAAGAATCCTACGAGCCAGGCTTGAAGACGGCACTGTTGTAACTGTACCCAGGGCCAATGTAGAGATGATCGAAGGCTAGAAGCCGGGTTGTGGAAATAGTACCAAAAGGAGAGGATTCCCTCTCCTTTTGTTTTTGGCACACAATGGCAATACTGAGTTACGGGTACGTTATATGAGCATCCTTTTTGTTTCGAGATAAAGGGATAAAATGTTTGGGTGAAGAACAAAGTTAAGCGCATGGATGTTTGTGATATTGATACCCAAGAGATGCAATATTGAACGATACCGAGAAAGGGGGAACTTGAAAGTAGGCGCTTTGGAGACAGCCTACAATGGCCATGAACCAACAGTTGTTTCGTGAATTTATGGATGAACATGTGATTCCTTTCAAGATTAAGTTAGACGATTTCCTTCCTGTGATCTTAGGTGTACGCAGAGCCGGGCAGATAGTAATGCCTGCAGAACTACCGGACTCTGGTATCCTGGGTGCCACTATCGACGACAGGTTTCGGCAGAAAATGGCCGGTGAGAGGCTTCCCGGCGAGTCTTTGACTGATTTCCTCAAGGGCAGGGCCGTTCGGCTGCGGCGTAAGAGCAGGATTCAAGATCTACGGTTTAAGCTGCAGGCGTTGAGGGATATTTACAGTGACGTTGTTGAAAAGTCAAAGTCGTACCAGGTATACATGTACTGGATAGACAAGTGGGGATTGCAGCGGAAGGAACTTGAATCCCGTCCAACCATACGGGAGATATATATCTTCAAAGACGAGTCGGCCGCAGTTGAACTTGAGGAACTTCAAGATCTAAGAAAGGATATAAGGTACGATTTTGCAAGAAACCCGGATCCTTCTTTGAGCGGCTCATTTCGGGTCTTTCCTGAAGAACATAACGCAGCGTTTTTGAAAAAAGCCGGACGCATACTGGGCTTTCCTGCTTGCTGCATAGATAGGTATGTCTTTGACAGGAGTTCAGGGGTTCTGAGCCCGGAAGTGAGGGCCTCAAACCAGATTGTGCATTCAGAGAGCCCTGATGGTGTAAATGACTATGCATATTTCACCAAGGATTTCTTTCCGTGCCAGCCTGATTGCCCGGAAGCTGTAGCGATAGGCAGGGCCATCTATGAAGCGTTCCAAGGTATAAATGATGAACTAGCCGGTAGTTACTTGAAGCATGTAGCCGCCAACGTGATGTTGGTCAGGCAGTATCCTGAAATCATACAGAAAAGGATGGCGGCCTTGCAGCGGGAAGCAGGATCTGAAGGGGTTGATCCACTTGAGGGGTAAGCCTGGCGTAGTTCAGCACTCGCTGTTTGATGCACATTGCGTACAGGGGCAGGGTAAATTGCCCGGGCAACCGGCCAGACAACCTGTTTCTGGCCTGGAATCACCCAAGCCATGCGCTGAAAACCAATTCACAGGGATTGACGATCTTGATATCTTGAGGCAAATTGTGCTTGAATGTAGGCGGTGCCCTTTGAGGCAAGGCGCCAGGGGTGTAGTGTTCGGTGAGGGGAACCCCATGGCTGACATAATGTTCATCGGTGAAGGCCCTGGAAGAACAGAAGACGAACTTGGAAAACCCTTTGTAGGGAGGGCCGGGCAGCTTTTGGACCTTATGCTCAGATCGCATGGGTTTTCAAGAGAAGAAACGTTCATTGCGAACATAGTGAAATGCCGCCCGCCTGGAAACAGGCTTCCTACAACCCAAGAGGTTGAGGCATGCCTTCCCAATCTGAAGGCACAGGTTCGAATAATACGCCCTAAAATAGTAGTATTGTTAGGAGCTTTGTCTTCTCAGACCTTGGTAGATCCGGGTTTGAGAGTCACAAGGGATAGGGGTAAGTGGTTTGAGAAAAATGGAATTAACTATCTTGTTACGTTTCATCCTGCCGCAGTGCTGAGAGACGAAAAGCGCAGGAAGGGGCTTATCTGGGAAGATTTTGCAGGCCTTAAGCTAAAATACGGGCAGTTGTGCAGGCAAAGGGATACCGGCTAATGTCAGCAAACCGTGAAACAGGCAAACGTACTTTGGTGGTTGAATCTCCATGCGAGGCCAGGTTCCTCGGGAGGACCCTGGGCGAGCAGCTTGAGGGCGGCGAGGTTATTCTGATGGCCGGCTCTCTGGGAGCAGGCAAGACTACTATGGTTCAAGGAATTGCTGTTGGGCTTGGCATACATGAACCTGTTAAGAGCCCAAGTTTTGTTCTGGAGAGGATCTACCGGGGTAGGCTGGTGCTTCATCACTTTGATTTCTACAGGCTGAGCCAAGAGGAGGTCATTGAGTCAGGCCTTTTGTACGATATAGAAGATTCGGCGGTAATAGCCATAGAATGGCCTGAACGTGCCGGTGAAGCGTTGCCTGGATGGACATTGAAAATTAATATTGAATTTCATGAGGTATGCTTGGATCCAGGGCAGGAGAAATCAATGGATAAGCGTAAGGTTACCCTGGAAAGCACCACTGCAAGGTGGGTAAAGGTTATTGAGAACATTTGGAAAGACAGGAACGAAAACAGCTAGGGTCTTGGCCATAGAAACAAGTACCAAACTTCTTGGGGTGGCAGTTGTAGACAATACAGGCATACGTTGTGAACTTACAATCGTAGAGCCTAGAATTCACTCTAAGATGTTGCTTCCGTTATGCATGCAAGCAATGGATATAGTGGGTTTGGCACCTGGTGATCTGGATTGCCTGGCGGTGTCCGGCGGCCCCGGGTCTTTTACCGGGTTGAGGATAGGTTTCGCTACTGTGCAGGGGTTGGCGTTTTCCCTGGATAAGCCGGTTGCAAAGGTGCCGACTTTTCAGGTGTACTTGAGGCAGTGTTCAGCCTATCCAAGGGTCGGGATAGTGCAGGGGAAGGCCAGGAGTCAGACTGTATGCGCTCTGTATGAGAAGGTATCAGAGCATAAGGAGGCATGGGAGACGGCAAGCGGGCCAGGCTTCTGGACGGAATACGGCTTTAACGAAACTGTGCCTGCCGGCGCCATGGCTTACAATCAGTTTTTGAACGATTTGGGCGATAAGGCTTTAATGCCGGTTTGGGTTACAGGAGACGCTGCAGAACAGTTTTCCGGAGTAGCCGTGGAAGCGGGAACATATGATGTTAGGGTAGTTGACAGCCATCTCAGGTTGCCGGGCCCAGGGGTACTGGGGTTGATTGGCTTGGAAATGTTCCTGGAAGGTAAGGTGGTATGCGCTTCCTCAGCTGTTCCTGAATACTATCGAAGGTCCCAGGCTGAAGTCGTTTTTGCCCGCAAAAGAATGAAAGGTGACAGTGTTGAGCATCCCTAAAAATCTGGTTATTGAGAAGATGACTCCAAGAGATCTTGACGAAGTGCTTTCAATCGAGCGTCAGTCGTATCCAACGCCCTGGTCCAGGCACGCTTTCAACTCCGAACTTACCGCAAATATCTATGCCCATTACTTTACTGCCCGCATTGAAGGGGCGCTTGTTGGCTATTTCGGAATGTGGGTTTTCTTCGATGAAGCCCATATCACCAATATTGCAGTTCATCCTCAACTCCGCCGGCAAGGAATAGGTGAGCAAATGCTGAAGTTTGCGTTTGAGAAGGCCAAGCAACTTAGCGCCACGAAGATGACTCTTGAAGTCAGGCTGTCTAACCATGGTGCTCAGAACCTTTACAGAAAACTCGGTTTTGAGGACAGGGGCATACGAAAGGGATACTATACTGATACCAATGAAGATGCGATCATCATGTGGAAAGACGACTTAGGGCCCAAAACCCCTCAAGAAGAAAGGGTAAAGTGGATGATGTAGCCTGTGGCTGTGTCACCGGTTTGATCAACTGTTGAGTTGAATGGTTGAAACTTAGTTGGTATACAGGTTAAGGGCTACTGAGTTGATGTCGTCCCTTGCTTTTTCAGCGGCTCTGGCCATGGCCTCATAAATACCCGCTTGGCCCGGCTTAGCTTCGCCGGGTTCTTGTTTTTCATATGAGAATATTATTCCCCTGGATGATGAGACAATTGCGCCTGAGCCGTCAGGGTAAAAAGCTGCCTTGACATCCTCGCCTTTTCCACCCTGTGCTCCATAACCGGGCACAAGAAATACGGAATCGGGCATAACTTTTCGCATTAGTTCCAGGTGCTTTGGATAAGTGGCTCCAACCACTGCCCCAACATTTGAAAATCCAAATTGTCCAATGTTACCGCTTCCCAGGTTGCTCACACATTCGGCAACTTTCACCGCAACAGCCTTTGGGGGTGCATCTGCTTTGTCATGCACTTCGAGGTTCTGAAAAACGCCGGATCCTGGATTCGACGTTTTCACAAGCACAAATAGCCCGCAGCCGTTCTTGTCTGCCATGGTTGCAAAGGGTTCGAGGGTGTCCGGGCCAAGATAAGGGTTTACAGTAAGCGCGTCCACAAAAAAATCAGATTCAGGATCCAGGTATGCTTTTGCGTAGGCAGTGGCAGTGTTGCCGATGTCGCCTCTCTTGGCGTCAAGTATCACGGGAACGTCATGCTTTTGTGCATTACGTATGCATAGTGAAAGAGCCTTCCACCCAAAAATGCCCATGCTTTCGAAGAAGGCGGCCTGGGGCTTAACTGCAACTGCACGGGTTTTAGCTACCTCAATGATTGTGGAACAGAAAGCGTTCAACAGGTATTCATCTGATTTGCCCGGGAACGCTGCCTTGAGTTTTGATTCCGGTGCGAAAAGCCGTTTGGGGTCAGGGTCGATGCCAATTACCATCCGTGACCGGACTGTGCTGATTCGTTCATTAAGCCTATCGGCAAAATGCATTTCACTTACCTCGCTATGCTGTTAGTTCTGTTCGTTCCTTTAGACAAGACTATCAATACGGAAACAGAGTTGCAATGAAATTTGGGGACGGTCCTAAACGTTTCATCTTCAAAATGCAGGGGTGTTTTGAAACGTTTAGGACCGTCCCCAACGTTTCAGGGCCGTCACCAGTTTTTCACGGTATAATTGGGATAGACTTTAAGAGGTGATGATATGATCGTACTTGGAATCGATACATCATGTGATGATACTTCTTGCGCTGTTGTCAAGGATGGAAGACAGGCCTTGTCGAATATTGTTTCTTCCCAAACAAGCCTTCACTCGAAGTATGGAGGGGTTGTTCCTGAAATTGCTTCCAGAAGGCATTTGGAGGTACTTATCCCGGTCAGCCATGAAGCTCTGGCTCAAGCAGGTGTCACTATTAAGGACATTGATGCAGTTGCCGTTACCAACGGGCCGGGCCTTCTAGGCTCGTTGCTGGTAGGGGTTTGTTATGCCAAGAGCCTGGCTTACGCAGCCGGAATTCCATTAATTGACGTTCACCACCTGGCAGGGCATATCTACGCCAACTTCCTGGGAGAGAAAGTACCTGAGTTTCCATTGCTCAACCTGGTTGTATCAGGAGGGCACTCTGAACTTATCTTCATGGAATCCCATGGACGGTTCAGCGTAATAGCTGAAACCAGAGATGACGCCGCGGGCGAAGTATTCGACAAAGTTGCCAGAGAAATTGGGCTCGGTTTTCCTGGGGGCCCTTACCTGGATAAACTGGCTGAGACAGGTGACCCACACAGTATCCCTTTCCCATTGCCAAAAATCCGCGGCTCCAAGTATGATTACAGTTTCTCAGGGATTAAGACCCGTGCCCTGCTTGAATTTGAGTCAGGTGGCAAGGCCGAACGACTCAAGCCTGATCTTGCGGCAAGTTTCAGAAAAGCTGTAGTGGATCAATTGTTGCATGCGGTGGAAGAATTGCTCATAAACACAGGAGCCAGGAGTTTTGCCATTTCAGGTGGAGTTGCAGCCAATACGTTGCTGCGGCGGGAAAGCCGGAAACTGGCTGAGGAACTGAATATCCCCCTGTTTGCCCCCCCTAAGGCGTTATGTACAGATAACGGTGCTATGATTGCGGCAGCCGGTTATTACAAATATAAAGTGACTGATTGCTGTTCACCTGAAGGCCCGTGGCTAAACCCGTTGGCCGGCCTTGAAATGCAGTCGTGGGGAGAGGATATGCAATGATGCCGGGTCCGACGCCGCCTCCTTCCATTGAGGCGCTCTTGTATCACGCTCAGATGCAGGGGGTTTTGCCTCTTACATCTTGTTGCAATATGCAGTGTATCTTTTGTTCTAACGCCTACAATCCGGACAACTGTGAGGTGTTTGCCATACCTCCCAGGCCCCTTGCGGAGATTAAGGACAGTATTTTGTGGCTGGTAGGATCTAGGGGCCCTGTTGTAATTGGTGAGTCTGTTACCAGAATCAATGAAGGGGAGCCCCTTACCCATCCTGAGTTCTTGGGGATTCTCCAGCTGGTACGCAGGCATTATCCTGACAGAAGCATCAAGGTGACAACCAACGCTTCATTGTTTACCGCCGATTTGATTGAGCAAATTGCAGAACTCAATATTGAACTCATGGTGTCTTTGAACACTGTAGGTTACCGAGAGCGGGTCATGGGCGACAAGCAGCCCGAAACAACCCTGCGCAACGTAGAGGCTCTTGGGGGAAAAGTCAGGTTTGAAGGAAGCATAGTATCGTTGCCGTTTGTAACCGGATGGGAGGATATTGAGGCTACAGCAAAGTTTCTGAAGGATTCAGGAGCATGGTCCATAAGGATACTGGCGCCGGGATTTTCCAGGTTTCATCCTCTCAGCAAAGAGGCGGCTTCAATCACGCAGGATGACATAAGATCTTTCAGCCATAATCTTGAGAAGGATCTAAAGGTTCCGGTGCTGTTTGAACCGGCCAGGATTACATCAGTCATTCCAGTTGTTGAGCATGTATTGCCTCGATCGCCTGCAAGAAGAGCGGGAATCAGGCCCGGAGATGTGATAACCGAAGTCTCAGGGCGGCCGGTACTGTCACGAACAGAAGCTTTCGAGTTAGTTAGGGACAATGAGAGGCCGCGTGTGGCTTACGACAGGCAAGGGGCCGTGTATGATGCGGTAATCAATAAGCAGAGGTTCCAGCCCTCCGGGCTTGTAATGTATGACGATTTGGACCCCAAATCGTGGTTTGAGTGGGAGCGCAAATCGCATGTAAAACGCAGGCGGGTTCTGGTGCTCACTTCAGCGCCGGCAAAACCGGTTATTGAGGATGCATTGAAAATGCGGGGGCTGGAGGCGAGGGTGGAAGCAGTGCCTTCAGTGTTCTTCGGAGGCAATATTGAGGCCGGGGGCCTGCTTACAGTGAGAGATTTTGCCGTTGCCTACGGTGAAATTGCCGGTTTGGATTTTGATCCTGATATTGTGACTTTGCCCAAAAGAGCTTTTGACCCCTGGGGCAGGGATCTTGAAGGGATTAGCTACAGGGTGTTTGAGGAAATAACCGGGAAACCTGTTGTGTTTGGGTAAGTACTGGAAGGATTGTTCGTTGTTTCAAAGAATGTTATTGGTACAGAAGTATTTGATGTTACAACGTTTTTGGGAGGTTGAGGCTATTGGACGTAAAAGAGTTTCTGGTGAGCGCCTCTCTGGCCCACGGAGTATCCGGCTTTGAGTTCATGAATATTGCTTCCGTGGTCAAAGACGCTATGGCAGGCTTTGTAGATGAAATCCAAACAGACGTTCTCGGCAATGTCATCGGAATAAAACGTGGTGAGGGCAGTGATCCAAGGCCCGCCATAATGCTTGCAGGCCATATGGATGAAATTGGGCTTATGGTCACCAAAATTGAGGAAGGCGGGTTTCTGAGGTTCACCCAGGTGGGCGGAGTGGATCCAAGAATCTTGCCGGCTCATGAAGTGATCGTGTATGGCAAGAAGCCTCTGTCAGGAGTAATCGGAGTTAAGCCGCCCCACTTGACTTCACGTGAAGAGGCGCAAAAGGCCCACAAAATGGAGGATCTTTTCATCGATACCGGTTTGCCCGAAGACGATGTCCGCAATCTCGTCCGCGTAGGTGATATAGCTACCTTCAAACGCCAGGTAAGCGACCTTATGCAGGACGGATTTTCAGGCAAGTCCCTTGACGATAGGGCAGGGGTTGCGGTTATCCTGGCCTGTCTTGATGAATTGAGCAAGTATAAGGTCAATGCAGACGTGTACGCTGTGGCCACAACTCAGGAAGAAGTAGGCTTAAGAGGGGCCCTGGTATCGTCCTACGGCATCCAGCCTGACATCGGTATAGCTATTGATGTGTGCCATGCTGAGACCCCGGGGGTTCCTGAGTGGAGGACTTCTTCTATGGGAAAGGGCCCTGCACTGGCCCAGGGCGGGAACATTCACCCTAAAGTCCATGCCGGACTGGAAAAGGCGGCTAAGGAACTTGGCATCACAGTGCAAAAGGAGATCGCTCCTGCAGCGACAGGCACCGATGCGTGGGCTATTCAGGTTACACGTGCAGGAGTAGCCACCGGCCTGGTTTCCATTCCGCTCAGGTACATGCACACGTCTGTTGAGACTCTCTCGGCCGGTGACGTGGAGCAAGCAGGCAAGCTGTTGGCCAGGTTTATTGCGTCTGTGGACGCATGTTTTGTGAAGGAGTTGAAGACATGGATCTAAGGACTCTTACATCTCTTTCCGGGGTTTCAGGAAACGAACACGAGATCCGGGCCGCCATAATGCAAGAGCTCGAATCTATGGGGATTTCATATGAGTGTGATGTGCTTGGAAACGTAATCGCAAAGACGGGCGACGAAGGCCCTAGGGTGTTGCTTGATGCTCATATGGACGAAGTGGGGCTTATGATAACCCACATTGAGAAGAATGGGTTTCTCCGGTTTACCACAGTTGGCGGCATAGATCCCCGGGTGCTGGTTTCAAAACGGGTACTTGTAGGCAAGGAAAAACTGCCTGGCGTAATAGGAGCCAAAGCCATCCACCTTCAAGAACGTGATGAGCGCTCCCGGGTAATACCCATAGATCAGCTCTTTATCGACATTGGAGCGGGGTCGCGGGAACAGGCCCAAAGCAAGGTGCAGCAAGGCGACTATGTGATTTTTGATACACAGTACGAAGAACTTTCTTCCGGAATCATCAAAGCCAGGGCATTGGATGACCGGGTTGGGTGCGC
>DUTL01000262.1 GCA_012842105.1 Candidatus Fermentithermobacillaceae bacterium
ACATAGTGTCCCCTGCACCCAAGGAGAGCCCCCATGTACCCGAGGCGTACACCTTTACGGAGCATCTTTTCTCGATGAAACCTCATATAAGCGTTTCATTTCAATTCTTCTTTTCTGCGCAATATATGCCATACATCCTCACCTGTGAAGCCACAACGACGATAAATATCTTCCGGCCTTGTTTGATTATCAACCTGCCCGGAGACTGTGGCAAACCGGGCGTTGCCCTGCATGCGCTTCAGGCAGAAGTTGATTAAGGCTGTTCCTAGACCTGCATTCCGATGCTCAGGCAGCACTTGAAGCCACTCGATTATCCCCTCATGAGCAACCAAGTCAAGGTCTGCAATTATGGCTCCCACCATTTTGCCGTGCTCATACGCGGCTAACCATAGGCCAGGTGCATAAACTGGTGTTTGTGTCCAACTTTCAACCTGTCCCCTATCCACTTTGATATCGATATGCAAATAAGATTTGCTTATGACATCCACCAACTGGGCATAGTCATACTTGCAGATGGTATCTATCTTCACACCGTAGGGTATAACTACAGGCTGTAAATTGACCAAATCGTGCATGATCCGAAAGTATGGTGTGTCTTCATACGTTTCCAGCAGTTCATATGAAAACTCCCTGCCGTGAACAATCAGCATATTCTCAGGCAATAATACTTCTTGTGCTTTCCAAAAGGGAACCGACGATAATCCGCACGGATTAGCGAGATATTCACTTAATGTAATTCCTGATGTCACCAATATATCCCCACCGCCATAGAACGTTTGCAACGCCGGAAGCATTTGGGATTGCCCCAAATATTTCATCCGTTAATGACTCTTCACACCAATCTGCCTCATGAGACTGTTTCGGACAGCAGGAAAGCCCGCAAATGCCGAAGTGGCTCTGCAGCCGAGCCAGTCGATAGCCTGGAAACACCTAGCGCCAGACGTTCAAGGCGTCACCGGTTGCTTTACCGTATAGCCACTTTCAGTTTTTTCTACAGGCAGCCAGAACTTATTCAATTCGTCACCTAGGAGATGGCAGAACCAGGCATATTGGCTAATTTTACCTTCAGATTCAGGGTTGGGCAAGAGCTAAGCAAGAAACTGTCACCGGAATATGCGAAATTGACATCTATGAGGAATGGAGTGAGGAATAAGCAAACTCTTCTTGATGCCCAAATTCTTCATCAAGAAGGATTATCCAAGTCAAAAGTAGAGTCCGTATGATGCTGCAAAAGTGGGTCAGTGCCAGTTTTGCTGCAGCTGGCGTGTAAAGCCGTATAGCCATACTAGCACTGAGTGCTCCATAATGAGCTTCCCTATGACATACAGGGCAAAGCCCAATTGGGGTGTTAGGTTCACAAAGACCATAATCGCTCACTGAATCAATGTAATGAAATGGTTACTTCGCCGGAGAACCACGCACAATCACAATGAATCAATATCGGATTCCGATCACCTCCAGCAACAATCTACTATATAAACCTACAGATAGCCATACCCAGTGCTAAGAGTAAGAGAATGCCTGAGACTGGCGCTTGAAGAAGCCAAAGGCGAATAGCCGGGTTAGATGGACCAGTGGGGCTGTCCTGTATTCTAGGGCTCATAAAACTCATAACGACCACTTTTCCAGAAGCAAGAGAGCCTGGCGAAGCTGCTCAGGAGTGGTCCCCGCCACTCCTTGGGGTTCAAGAGTTATGGCCCCCTTAAATCCCCTTGAGATAAACTCTCTGACTACCTTCTCTGCATAAAAATATGGGCCATACTGAGTACGGCCCAGTTGAACGTCACCGCTACCTGTTGTGTTCACCTGTGTCTGAATGTGAAGGTTGTTCACTCTGGATGCAATCTGATACACAAAGTCCCAGGAATCTTCCAGAGATACCCACTGAGTGTCAACGGTAACCATAACATCAGGACAGTCCCGGAGGATATCCGGCAATACCTTGAGGTAGCCCGGTATGGTCTCAACGCTAAGGACCACCCCAGCAGGCATGGCGTGAGCCAGCGCGCCAAGGTTGTCTATCAAGAGCGGGAGATGAAAGCCTGATATTCGCAGGTCCCAAGCGTGGACCACTATTCCACGTGCTCCTGCGGCTTCAGCTCCTGCGGCGCACCTCATCAGGAGCGCCATGGCATGTTCCTTGAGCCCCGCACATCCTAGTATGCGTTCTGTATCGGGCGGAGCGTGAACAGTATGAACAGCAACTCCTTGTCCCCTTACCTTCCGTGCCACTTCGACAAAGTCAGGTTGGCCCCACTCCGCCCACAGACGCAGTTCTACCGCAGGCCAGCCAAGTGTCTTGATTCCCCTAAGGACAGCAGGCACGCTCCAATAACTGCCTCCACCAAAGGGAGAAAGGGACCCTGTAGAGCACTGCACAACAGGGCCCGGGGGCATCATAAGCCGGGCATCAGGTTTCGAATTCGCCGGCAGAATCTCCATGTACACCATGTCCTGAAATTCGCCGTCGGTCAGTTGGTGGGCCTTGAGACGGGTAATCATTAGCTGCTCCTCCTGGGCTACCGTCTATCACTCACTTCCCTCTTAGCAGCCCATTGGCCGACCCCGGGCAAGGGTTTTGGATGCTAAGAGGGAAGTGAGTGATAGACGGTAGCCCAGGAGGAGCAGCTAATGATTACCCGTCTCAAGGCC
>DUTL01000263.1 GCA_012842105.1 Candidatus Fermentithermobacillaceae bacterium
TGGTTGGACTGCCGCGGCCTGGGCTTCAGGATTCATAGGTTTTATCTCAGGCACCTTGCTCCTAAAGTAAGCCATAGCATAATCAATGTTACCCTTTATGTAGCCCAGTACCTGTTCGAGCCATCCGTCTCCATACTTAAACGCAGCCTCCATGGCAACCAGCCCGAGAAGGCCAGGCGAACCCATGAGCCTGCCTCGCGCCTCGTTGAATTTCCGCCTTAGCTCTTCACTGGGAATGATAGCTACGGCTGTGTGGAGCCCGGGAAGGTTAAACGTCTTGCTCGGAGCGAAACAAGTGACTGAATTCATGGCAAACTCCTCAGACAATGACGCAAAGGGAGTATGTAAGTGGCCTTTCATGACCAGTTCGCAATGTATCTCATCTGAGATTACAACTCCTCCTGCGCCAATCACCGTTTCCCCTATACCTTTGAGCTCTTCTTTTGTCCACACCCGGCCACCCGGATTGTGGGGATTACATAGAACTATGGCTCTCGCACCGTCTTCCTTGAACTTTGCTTTGAGATCTTCAAAGTCAATTTCATACCGGCAGTTGGAAAGTCTCAACCGGTTTACAGCTAACTCACGGTTGTTGGCGGATATTGCTGACCAAAAAGGCGGGTAAACGGGGCTTTGCAACGCTATGTAGTCTCCCGGATCTGTAAATGCGGCTACCGACGCGTTCACTGCAGGCATGACGCCTGGAGTGATTACTATCCATTCTTTCTTTATTTTCCACCCGAACTTAGAGTCTAACCGCTGGATAACCGAATCGTAAAGGCCGGGGCTGACCCTTGTATACCCAAAGATAGGGTGGCCTAAACGCTCCTTAATGGCTCTTACAACAGGTTCAGGTACCCGAAAATCCATATCCGCCACCCACAAAGGCAGCACATCTTCACGCCCAAAAACTTGCTCTACACTCCACTTGCTACTCAGACTGCCTTTTCGATCATAGATCCTGTCAAAATCATATATCATGGCCGGTGCTCCCTTTCTTCCATATCTGAGGTTGATGTTGGCTACTCATTGGTACTTCAACAGATTTACCTCTAGTAGTGCTTCGACAAACGTTCACCTGAAATCCTTCTTCGTTAAAACCGGAAAATGCGTAATGTTTCAAACAGCAAGAGACGGAAGCATCGCTGCTTCCGCCGCACCAGGCGTTGAATATTTCCGCCTGGATTGTGATGCGTATTGTACGGGGCCAACACTCTCAAATCCTCTCAATGCAGGACTAGAGAATGATACAGATGAGCCCTCCTGAACCTTCATTGAGAATCCTGGTTACTGTCTCCTGCATCTTGCCCTTGACATTCTCGGGCATCCTGTCGACTTTGCCCGATACACTCTCTACCACTATGTCTTGCAGTGCCTTGCCAAACAAGTCAGTAGCCCAGATCTTCTTCGGGTCGTCCTCAAATTTTTCCATTAGATAGGCTACCAGTTCAAGGCCCTGCTCCTCTGAGCCAATCATGGGGCTTACTTCAGCCTCTACGTCAGTCCTGATAAGATGAATCACAGGCCCCCTGGCAGAAAGCCTGACTCCGTAATTCCTGCCCTGCTTTAACATCTCCGGTTCCTCGAACTGCATATCTTCTAGATTCGGTTCCACAATCCCATATCCGGTTTCCTCAAGTTCACGCAAAGCTAATGCAAACTTATCATGTATCTTCTTGGCCACAACCAGGTCACTCAGCAACCCAATCAGATCTGCCTTGTCGAATACGTTAGTCCCAACCCGTTCACTGAGCACTTTGAAGAAAGCTTCGTCTGTGGCTTCTAACCTGAGGTTAGCCGTGCCGGTGCTCATCTTGACCTGCTCCACATCAACTCTCTCTACATAATCTGATACTCCAAGGGTCATAACACATGAATCGATGTCACGAACTCTTTCCACTGCATTGACGGCTTCATTTATGTTGGCTTCGATTGTGCTTTTCAGCCAATGGGTAGCGCTTAACATCTGAACCCACCGTGGAATTCGTACGGTCATCTCTGTAACAGGGAATTCATACAGCACTTGCTCGATAATGAGAATAATGTCGTCATGGGTAAGTTCCAGGCAATTTGCAGGAATTACGGGTACGCCATACTCTTCTTCCATGTCCGTGGCAAGATCAGATACTTCTTTGGAATAAGGATCAGTTGAATTCAAGACTATCACAAACGGTTTGCCAATCTCCTGAAGCTTTTCAACTACTTTTCTTTCGGGCTCTACGTAGTTTTCACGGGGTATATCAACAATGGTTCCGTCGGTAGTAACCACTATTCCAATGGTCGAATGGTCCAAGATCACTTTCTCTGTACCAATTTCAGCAGCCTCGGTAAATGGAATGGGATCTTCATACCACATGGTCCTGACCATTCGTGTTTCATCGTCTTCTATATACCCTTGCGCACCTTCTACCGGATATCCGGTACAGTCTATGACCCTGACATTCAGGGAGAGGTTCTCCTTAAGGTCTATAGGCACCGCTTCCTCAGGCACAAACTTGGGCTCCACCGTCATCACGGTTTTACCGGCACCTGCTTGAGGAACAGCATCTATAGTGCGCTGTCTGTCGTAGGAATCGGTAATATTTGGAATGACGAACAGTTCCATGAACCGACGGATGAAGGTGGACTTCCCTACTCGCATAGGGCCGACTACACCGATGTAAATATCGCCACCTGTACGCTCCGCAATATCCCGGAAGATGTCGAACTTCTCCACCTGACTCTCCCTCCTTGAGAGGACGCTCAAGATAACTATATGCCAAGCCACCCTGTAACTTGATTCCGAATTCGGTAGAAGTTTGGGCAACAAGAATAGGCAATTCATAAATGGTTATGAGGGACAAAGCCAAATTAGAACTTGAGTTGGAGCAAGAGGCATTCAACCAACCTTATGCGAGAAGCAGAAACACTCTGCATGTCGGGAAGCAAGTAACCGGCTGAAAAGCAAGAAGCCGGAGCTGAGAACCGGTTTTCGTCTCCATCAGTGCAGCCGGGTTTGAAGATGGCGGTTACCGGCCTAAGAGCGTTAACACAGTTTGGAATACTCTTCAGGTTCGGGTTTTCGTTCCCGGCTCATCACCTCGAAAAGCCCTTTGCGTACAGGCAGATTCTGATAAAGAA
>DUTL01000264.1 GCA_012842105.1 Candidatus Fermentithermobacillaceae bacterium
CTGGCCTTCATATCTATGATCATGGAAATGGTAGATAAGCAGTGTCAATTCATTCTGGCTACTCACTCGCCGATTATCATGGCTATCCCGGGGGCGTCATTACTCAGTTTCGACAGCAATCCTCCTCAGAAATGCGAGTTTGATGAGCTTAGCCATGTGAAGATGTTTCGGGCCTTCTTGAGCGATCCAGGCCGGTTCATCAGGCATTTGTAAGAACCCGTATTAAGTAACCTTAATATGCCTCCCCCCATACATTGGATAGGTTTCAACAATGTATGCAGGAGGTATTGACTTGGGTTTACTGCGCTGGCTGTTGCTATCCATAGGAGTTGCATTTGCTTCAAGTTTTGACGGCTTTATGGTAGGGCTGGCATATTCAATCAGGGGGCTTCGTATCAGCAGTGCACACTACTGGATAATGGGGATTTGCACAGGCACCATGATCGGAGTTTCCATGATCTTCGGAAAACTGCTTGCTTCAGTGATGCCAGACAATGTGGAAACCTGCATAGGGGCGGTAATCCTGATTTGCATAGGAGTATGGCAGATCAGGCAGCAAACCCGGGTGTCAACCGGGCAACACCTGCAAGAAGCAGATTCCAGGGCCGCACAAGTTGAGCAGAAGCCGGATACCCCCGGCGTGAACGTGTCTCGAAAAAGCACCGGGCCTCAACGCAACTGCCTGATTGGTATGGCAGAGACTGTGGTGGCGATACTGAACGAACCACTCAAGGCGGACCAAGATCTTTCGGGTACCATTGATACCAAGGAGGCGTGGCTTCTAAGCGTTGCCCTGGGGCTGGACGCTTTTGCCGCAGGGCTGGGAGCGTCGGTAGTGGGGTTCTCGATGCTGCTAATCCCCCTCTCGGCTTTGGCTTCACCCGCCTTTGTGTTCCTTGGAATTACAGTAGGCAAGGTTACCAGAGCTGACAGGCACCTTGGCCGAAATCAAATCCTTCCAGGAATTGTTCTGATAGCCATAGGGCTGATGAAAATGTTCGGATGTTTCTGATATTGAAGTACTGATTTTGAAGCTTTTGCACCTCGTAACACTTCTGATTCGGGTATTTGGTTCCATGGGGTTTCATGCTGTAGTTTTAGATTGACTGCGGGCAACCCCTTTAACTAAGTCTCACATTGCTGTATGATTGATGAGGTATACCTTATTCTCCAATAACATCTATTTCAGGAAAGAAGGGTGGTGGTATGGGGTGGACTCTGGGCCTAGTAGCCAAAAATTCCGGCAAGGAGTTGTTGTGTCTCCTGTATTGATCGGAGTTTGGGGTGTGTTCCGGCTCTGGGAGGTTGTCTGCGCCATGGCCGCTGCCTTTTGTGCCGGGTTTTCCCGTGCTTGCATCGTCTGACATCAACATCCGCCAGAGGGAATCCCGTTAGGCACGTTAGGACAGCCATCAGCCTGCGCATTGCATTCATGGTGCAGAGCAGGTAAGCAAGGCTGTCTTATTTGCTCCGCTCACCGCTTGAACCTCCAGGAGCCACGTTAGGCTGTTTATCGTTTGGCAAACAATGTTATCCAGGCATAGTTTCCCGTGTTGTGCCTGGTACCTGGAGGTGGTTCCCTTGAAGTATTTAGGTAATGGTTCCCTGAAAGAGACTGTTCAGGGCATGCTCCTGTCCAGGAGCGAGGAAGAACTGAGAGACTTTCTTCATGAATTGCAGCCGTTCGACATTGCTATGCTTCTCAGGGGGGTTGAGGAAGCACAGCAGTTGA